>DAOLCX010000055.1:0-8641 GCA_035327685.1 Pirellulaceae bacterium
GACCGCGGTTGGACCGGTGGCCTGTATGATGAAAGCCGTCGCGGGTGGCTACACGATTTGGCGAGCAATCGATCGGCGCGTTATGCGTTTCGACCGGGCCAATGGAACCACTTGCGTGTTGTAGCGGTGAGCGACCGGTTGAAGACCTGGGTCAATCATGTCCCTGCCGCCGACCTGCGCGATGCAATGACCCTGTCCGGATTTATAGGATTACAAGTTCACGGCGTGGGAGCCCGTCAGGATCCGTTGCAGATTCGTTTTCGCAAAATTCGACTGCATCCTCATCCAACCCACGACGATTTCCGAGATCCCGTATCACCCGGCGAATCGCCAGGAAAGATTTTTGCGGAGGCGCCTGAGATCGAAATGGTTGTGGACGGTTTGCGTTTCGGCGAAGGGCCGGCCATCGGTCCGCGGGGAGATGTCTATTTTAGCGATATTCCTCGCGATCGTATTCTGGTTTGGGACCCGGAAAACCGGCAAGCCCGGGTTTTTCGGGAGCCCAGTGGCAAATCGAACGGGCTGTTCTTTACGACCGGAGGCCGATTGTTAGCCTGCGAGTCTGACACGCGAGTCGTATCGATTCTCGACGGTGACCAGCGCCGCGTGCTGGCCGAGCGTTACGATGGCCGGCGGCTGAATAGCCCTAATGATCTGGTGCCGGATGGGGCAGGGGGGTTTTATTTTACGGACCCGAGGTATGGTGATCGTCAGGATCTGGAATTGTCTTTCGAGGGCGTGTTCTATGTTGATATCAAAGGCCAACTGTCGCTGGTTGAAGACCAATTGACTCGACCCAACGGAATTGAAATGTCTCCGGACTATCGCCGCTTGTATATTGCCGACCATGCGGGCGGGGCGATTTGGTTGTATGACGTGATGGGGCCAGGCAAATTGGAAAACAAGCGGCCATTTGCCGAAGTCGGCAGCGACGGCATGACCGTAGATGTTTTTGGCAATCTGTTTGTGACCTGGGGTCGAGACGTGATTGTGTTTTCTCCAGACGGTTTGGAGCTTGACCGCCTGGCGTTGCCAACCAACCCTACGAATTGCGCGCTCTTGGGGAGTGACCTCTACATCACGACGCCGCAAGCACTTTACCGCGTCCGCACCCTGACCCGCAGCCTGCTGCAGTGAAAATACCAGCCCGCAGCGCAAGCAAGTGAACCCCACGTATCCGTTCACGAGATGTAACGTGCGTGCAGCAAGTCGTTCGACAAAACATGGTAGCTTGGACGAATCGAAGTGCGGGTTCACTTGCTTGCGCTGCGGGCTGGTATTCCGCCAGAGTGGGGTTGAAAGTTCGCAGGGGGCGGGGTAGCCTGTTGGGAGTTGTGAAACAAGGTGCAACGCGAAAGAAGGGCTGGCGATGGATATCGGGAACGAAATTTTTGCGGATGGCATTGGTGAGATCTCCTTGTCGGGGGGGATGGTGCGTTTGGACTTGGTGTCATTGATAGGATCGCAAAATGACCCCAATAATCAGCCCCGTTTTACGCCGAAAGCGCGGATTGTCATGCCTCCAGAGGGGTTTTTGCGCAGTTATAGCGCCATGGAGAATCTTGTGAAACAGCTTGTTGATGCGGGTTTAGTGCGTCCTCGCGACGGTGCGGACGGTCAATCCGGAACAACCGGTCAAGTCCGCCCACAGACGGCCAGTCCCCCCAAATCGCCTAATTTTTAGGCGGAAAAATTATTTTCTTTGCCAAACGTCTTGGATATACTGGGATTCATCGAGCGCCCGGGCCGGGATCGTCGTCTTGAGATCGGTCGGGAACGTTGCGATGTAGGCAAACGAGAAGCAGGCTAGTTTTCTGAGGGACAGCAACCATGGCCAACAACTTTCCCCCGCTGGTAAATGTTATCCCAACTAACGTTGAGATCGGCGAATCGACTTCGTTCTTGAGTTTGATCGAAGTTCATGATTTAGATGGTAATCCGATTACTCGATACCGTTTCCGCGACAACAACGGCGCTGCCACGTCCGGCAAGTTCCGTTTAAATAACATCATTCAACCCGCCAACACCTGGATTGAAGTCACTGCTGCACAAGCGGCCAATTTGATTTACATCTCGGGATTGATAGAAAGTTCTGAGTCCATTGGAGTTCAGGTCTTCGATGGCAAGTTCTGGAGTCAGGCGGCGTTTGGAACCGTTACGACGATTCGCGCCAACCTGTATGCCCCGGTAGTGACAACCACCAATGGCAGCGTGCTGGAAACCGAGAAGACCGGCATTGCCGATTTGTTCAACGCCTCGGACGCCGATGGCGATTCGATTCTGCGCTATCGCATTGTCGACAAATCAGCCTTTGGATTGAGTGGCTACTTCCAATTGAACGGAATGAATTTGCCACAAGGGATCCCGTTTGAAATCACGCCCGCCCAAGTCGAGGACTTGATTTATGTTGGCGGGGGTTACGGACCTCAGTCGGAATTGATTGGAATACAGGCCTATGATGGTAAGTATTGGGGACCGGAATCCACGTTGGTAATGACCACCACGCCGAACGTGCATCGGCCGGAAGTCGTCGCCCACGACATGCAGGCCCCCATCGGGCGCGTCACCAAACTCGACAGCGTTTTCTCTTATTCTGACCTGGATGGGAACACCATCAAGCGCATTCGGTTGCGAGATACGGGAACAAATCCGGGCAGCGGCTTCTTTTCCATTGATTATGTTCCGCAAACGGAAGGCCAGTGGTTTGAGTTCGGCATCGAAGAGTTTCAGAACGTGCGCTATCATTTTGCATCGCAGGCCGAATTTGAGCGCTACAACATTCAGGTCTTTGACGGCCGTTTTTGGAGCACCGTGCAATCGGCTCGGATTGACGCCGTCCCGCGGCCCGTGATTAATCTGAATTCACCCAATGTCGTGCTGGATAACTTGCAGCAAGTGGCTCCGGCGTCGCTCTTTACTCAAGGCGATTTGGGCCCGCCCTACACGCGGTTTCAGGTGATCGACATGACCGATGACGATCGGAGCGCGACGCTGTTTTATAACGGCCAGGAGCTATTGCCGAACGTGATGTATGAGTTTACGGCTGCCGAGTTCGCCAATTTGAGGATTCGCGGTGCGGTCAACGATTTGCGGCGCAGCTTTGATTTGATTTCAATACGAGCCGGGAATAGCCAGTTCTGGAGCTTGCCGACGACAATCTACGTCTCGACCGAGCCGGTAGGCCCGGCCGCATTGACGTCGGGTGCGCGCTGGAACAACTTCAATGGTTCCAAGACGGTGGTCACGTTTGCGTTCATGGACCCGGATGGGGCTTACCCACTCTATTACCTTCCAGACGATGAAGATTTTCCTCAGAATACGCGAGCGCTGCACCCCGCCCAGCGGGCCATGGTCCGGCAGATTTTGACCGAGTACGCATCGTACGCAAACTTGGAGTTTGTCGAAGTACCGTACAACGTTTTCGGTGCCGGCATCATGATGATGTTTGGCGCCAACGATCAAGATGGATCGCAAGGCTATGCTTATTATCCAGGCACTCCAATTTTCGCGAGCCGACCGGGTGACATTTGGGTCAGCAACGATGGGCCGACCAATCCCGACGACCCGGATGTGTCCAACAACGGCTATGGCCGATTGACGTTTGTCCACGAAATCGGGCATGCATTAGGACTCAAGCATCCGTTCCCGGAAGGTGGACCTCCTCCCGGTGTTCCTCCCTATCTCCCAAATGCTGTCGATCATCATTCTCATACGGTGATGAGCTACACCGATTCGGCTTATTTGCCGGGCGGCGTTTATCCCTCGACCTCCATGGTGTACGACATCATGGAGATTCAAAGGCTGTACGGAGCCAACACGAACCATCGTACCGGGGACGACATGTACATCTTCCCGCTCAACGATCAAAAGGTGCAATTCATTTGGGATGGTGGCGGAATCGATACGCTGAACTATTCCAATCAAGTTGCCAATGCGTTGATCGACCTGCGACAGGGCCGTTTCTCTTCCAAGAACGGATTGCAGTTTGCCGTACTGATTCCCTTTGGAACAGAAATTGAGAATGCGCGCGGCGGGCGCGGTGATGATGTGATCATCGGCAACGAGCTGCGGAACTTGCTGTTCGGAAACGAAGGAAACGACACTTTGATCGGTGGCCCCGGGAACGACGTTTTGCGCGGCGGGCCGGGGAACGACACTTACGTTTGGTTCTACGGCGACGGCAACGACACGATTCGCGAGGAACAGTCGGGTGGTCGCGATGTGATCGAAATTCGCGATCCGACGGGACAGCTCAACGATTTGGCGGACGATTTCGTCTTCCGCCGCCTGGGCCGCGATTTGCGAATCGATTTGACGTTTAATCGCGGAGAACCGGTCGGCAGCATCACCATTGTCGATCAACAATGGGGTGGTTCGCGGGTTGAAACGCTGCGGATGTTCGGTCAAAACGGTCAGCAGATTGGTGTCGATATTGACTTAGATTCCATTTTTGTCGCTTCTACCTCTGACCGCCAGCGCTTTAAAGTCACCAATTTCCAGACTCAGTTCGGCTTTATTGCAGTTCCGGTCTAGAATTGCATGGCGTTTATTATCAGTTCAACGGACCTCGCCGGCGTTGAAGCCGACGAGGTTTTTTCGTTGCTGGACGCCGATCACTGGCGCTATAATAGGCAAATGCGATGGCGGCAACTCGCTCGGTCGATGATTCAATGGCAAATTTTGGTGATGACTCGTTAACGGACCAACCATTGGAAGGGACGAATTCGATCGCTCCTCCGACGAGCGCCGATCAACAGGTTTCACCCGGCACTCCTGAACCCTCGCTTCCGGAAGCCGCCGAGGAACCAAGCCCGCTGGATCCGGCTGCCCCGTCTGTCCGCCACACGGCAGTCCGCTGCCTGGGCCTGATCGGTCGGCATCACGGTTTGGATATCAGTGCCGAACGCCTGATTCACGAATATTCGTTGGAAACCGAAGAACCCGATACGCGCCGCATTTTGCGGATGGCGCGCGATTCGGGGCTCAAAGCCAAACTGGCTCGGTTGACCTGGAAACACCTGGAGCGAATGCAGGACGCGTTCCCCGTCATGGCCCGCCTTTCGAACGGCAACTGGGTCATCATCGTCGGCATGCGCGCCAAGCCATCGGAAGACGGCAAGGCGGAAACCATGGTTGCCGTGTTTGACCCGTTGGCCGATTCGGCGGGCTTCTTGTTTCTGTCTCGAGCGGAATTCGAGAGGTCATGGGCCGGTGAAACCCTATTGATGAAGCGGACCTATCGGCTGCTCGACCAGAATCAACCGTTTAGTTTGCGGTGGTTTGTCCCCGAACTGTGGCGGCAGCGGACTGCGTTCACCGACGTGATCGTCGCCGCATTGTTTTTGCATTTGATCGCCTTGATCATTCCGCTGTATTTTCAGATCGTCGTGGACAAAGTCCTGGTCAACTCGGCCATGGCCACCCTACAAGTGATTACCGTGGCGATTATCTGCGCTTTGGTGTTTGACGCGGGATTGAACTTCTTGCGGAGCTTCCTGTTGATACATGCCACTGCCAAAATCGACATTCGCGTGAACACCAGGACCTTCGAGCATATGACCCACTTGCCGATGAGCTTTTTCGAGCAGACCACGGCCGGTGTGCTGACCAAACACATGCAGCAGTCTTCGAAGATTCGCGAGTTTCTAACGGGCAACTTGTTTATGACGTTGATCGAGGCCACTGCCTTGATTGTCTTCTTGCCCATTTTGTGGTTTTACAGTTCGTTCTTGACGATCGTGGTGTTGCTATTCGCCGGGGCCTTGGCGGTGAACATCGGTGTGCTGCTGGGGCCTTATCGGCGACGTTTGGAGGCGCTGTACATCGCCGAAGGGAACCGGCAGGCCATGCTGGTGGAAACCATCCATGGCGCTCAAACCGTGAAAGCCCTGAGCATGGAACCCGTGCAACGCAAACGGTGGGATCAACGCTCGGCGGAAGCCGTCTCGATGCACTATCGGGTCGGCAAGATTTCGGCCGTGGCATCGACCATTTCCAAGTTCATTGAAAAGCTGTTGACGGTGGCGATCATCTGGTTCGGCACATCGTTGGTATTTTCGGGTGAACTGACCGTCGGGGCACTCATCGCTTTCCAGATGATCGCCGGGCGCGTGACCAGTCCGCTGGTGCAACTGGTTTCGTTGGTGCACAGTTATCAAGAAGCGGCCCTCAGCGTCCGGATGTTGGGTAGCGTGATGAACCGTCCCCGCGAACCGGGCGTCGGGCACGGCTTGCGTCCGGATATTCAAGGCCGCATCGAGTTTGAAGATGTGTCGTTTCAATATACTCCTACGACTTCACCGGCGCTGGACAGGGTGAGCTTGAAAATTCCCGCCGGCGCCGTAATCGGAGTGGTCGGTCGGAGTGGCAGCGGCAAGACGACGCTGACCCGCTTGATTCAAGGTATGTATCAACCTCAATCCGGTGTCTTGCGCGTGGACGGGTTCGACATTCGCGAGTTGGACGTCACGTTTCTGCGACAAAACTTGGGCGTGGTGCTGCAAGAGAACTTCTTGTTCCGTGGGACCGTTCGCGAGAATATCGCGATGGCTAAGCCCAATACGACCTTTCAGGAAGTCGTACAAGCGGCGCGGATGGCCGGTGCAGATGAATTTATCGAACGGATGCCGCAGTCGTATGACACGCAACTCGAAGAAAACGGAGCCAACTTATCGGGGGGCCAACGACAGCGATTGGCCATTGCCCGCGCGCTGTTGACCGACCCGCGAATTCTGGTTTTTGACGAAGCGACCAGCGCGCTCGATCCTGAAAGCGAAGCCATTATTCAACGCAATTTGGCCAGAATCGCACGAGGCCGGACGGTGATTATTGTCTCGCACCGGTTGACCACGCTCACACGCTGCCATTCGATCATCGTATTGGAACGTGGCAAAATCGAGGCAATGGGAACTCATCCGCAACTTTTGAAAACCTGCAAGGTATATCACGACTTATGGCAACAACAAGTGGGACAGATATAAAGTCTGACGCTTCGCGTCGGCGGCGCGAGCGCCGCACTGAAATGCAAAACGAGATGCGGAGCCGCACACCCGGATTCCAGCGGACGATTGTCGAGTTTTTACCCGACGCCGTCGAAATCGAGCAGCGCGCGGTCCCGGGCGGGGCGCGGTGGACGCTGTATTTGGTGGTCTGCCTGCTGGCTGCCGCAGTGGCGTGGAGCTGCTGGGCTGAAGTCGATCAGGTGGTTACGTCCCCCGGTAAACTTGTGACTACCGAACAGCCTGTGTTGATTCAAACGGCGACCACCGTTCCAATCCGCGCGATTCATGTGCAGTTCGGTCAAGTCGTGCGACCAGGAGACTTGCTGGCGACGTTGGATGCCACATTCTCTGACGCCGACGTGCGACAACTGGAACAAAAAACGAGTAGCCTGCAAGCGTTGGTGGCGCGGGTCACGGCCGAAGTCAATGGCGACGAATTCAAGATCGAAGGCCGGGAAAGTAATCGCGATTGGTTGCTGCAATGGCAGGCTTACTTAGAACGGCAAAAAGAGTATCGGGCCAAGATCGAAGAGTTCCGCGCTGAGGCCGTCAAACTGGAGGCGCAACGCAATAGCAGTCTAGTTGAAATCTTGGGCGCTGAGGAAAAGCTGGAAATTCTGAAAAAACTGGAAAGCAAAAGCTTGGAACTGCTGGAATCCCGCAGTGTCGCCGATATCAATGTGCTTGGCCGCCAACTGCAGGTGAAAGAAACCGAAGTGCAAATCGCCACGCTTAACGGAAGAATAGCCGAATTGGATGCCGAGGCCGATGCGATTGCACGACGTCTATCGGCGTTCGAGGCCGGTTGGCGCGCTACGGCAATGGGTGAACTGCTGAAAGCCAGTGACGAACTGTATGCTGCTCAACAAGAGCTAAGCAAGGCCTTGCGGGCGCAAGAATTGATCGAATTACGCGTTCCGACGGATCTGAACCACCATGAATTCTTCGTTCAGGAAATCGCGGAGCGTTCGCCGGGGTCCGTCGTGCAACCCGGCGAAGCTCTGTTCAAATTGGTCCCACTCAGTTCGGGAATGGAAGTCGAAGTCGAGATTCCGGGACGCGACGTGGCTCGGGTGCGGTTGAACGACGAGGTTCGCGTCAAACTGGCCTCGTTTCCCTACCAAAAACACGGCTGGTTAAACGGCCGGGTACGGACGGTCAGCGAAAGCAGCTTTGAAAAACAAACCGAGCAGGGTGGGCCCGCCATCTCGACGTTCCGAGCCCGTATCGCCTTGATCGAACCCATCGAGTTGAAACGCGTGCAAACAGGATTTCGCTTGCTGCCCGGGATGGTCACGGACACCGAGATTAAAGTCGGCACGCGGCGCGTTGTGGAGTATTTCCTCTATCCACTGACCGACGCCTTGCAGTCCAGCATCAAAGAACCGGACTCCACCGTCAATTCGCGCTAGGAAGGTACCGCGACATCATCACTCCCGCAATTCTGTCGGGCAGTGATGGGTTTCGCGAGGATTGTGTGCCGCGGTCGCCATATTGGATATTGGCCCCGGCTGCCAAGGCAAAAATGGCCGTCCGACAGCGCCAGACGTGCGCAAACGATGAGTGGGAATCTTCAAATCGGCCTATCGTTTGACCCGAACTCGGCGTCAAACCGCCTCAACCAGGGGCTCAAAGCCAGC
>DAOLCX010000056.1:0-8617 GCA_035327685.1 Pirellulaceae bacterium
CTTGCAATTCTGCCGTTATGTGTTCTTGTTTGACCGTTGGTGGAATCCGGCGGTTGCGGATCAAGCCATCAACCGGGCGCACCGGATTGGCGCAGCGGGAAGCGTCACCGTGTCTCGGATGATCATGGCCGGAACGATCGAGCAACGAATCCATGAAATTTTGGAGGCAAAACGGGAGTTGTTCAACGATATATTGTCCGACAGTTACGACGGGCGTGGGCAACGGCTGTCTCAAGCCGAAATCTTCGGGCTGTTTGACCTGCGGACGCCCCAAGGTAGGATAGTTCCCAGCAAGGTACAATCTGAATAATGGACTCTGACGCGGGAGGGACGGTTGAAGCCGTCACCCGCAATTCAATCGTTGCACGCTTCGCGATCGCAATCTTTGAGTACGAACCCAAACGCTGACATTTGAACTTGTTTGCCAAACAACATAACGTTTATCCGCCGTGGTCGCCCCGCTTTTGGAATGGAATGCGGTTTGGTCCTTATGCGCGCTTACTGTTTCGCCATCGATTCGGTATCCATCCTTTCAAATATCCCATGACCGGATTGGTGGGGGTGTGTACCGTGGTCAACTCGGTGATTTCGTTAGGTCAACGAGCCCTGTTTGACCGGCGGATTCAGCGGACCGAATTGCACTCACCACCGTTATTTATTGTCGGTCATTGGCGCAGCGGGACGACTTTATTACACGAGTTAATTTCGCTGGATACGGAGCGCGCCTACCCCTCGAACTTCGATGCATTTGTACCCCATCATATGCTGGTTTCACGATGGTTTTTGAAGGGGCTGGTCAATCTGTTGCTCCCGGCGCGACGCCCGATGGACAACATGACCTTGGCTGCGCACAGCCCGCAGGAAGACGACTTCGCCCTGGTCTCGCTGGGGGCCCCCACTCCCTATTTGGACATCGCATTTCCCAACGACCGATTTCGAGACCGGATGACCTTCGACTTCGATCATTTGTCAAAGGACCAGCAACAGGGATTGCGCGATGGGTTAAGTTACTTTTTGCGAACGTTGACGCTTCGCTACCGCAAGCCGTTGGTATTAAAATCGCCTCCACATACGGCGCGTATCGGGCATTTGGCCCGCTGGTTTCCTGGGGCCAAGTTCATCCATATCGCCCGGCATCCCAATGCGCTGGTTGAATCGACGAAACGGTTGTGGCGCGCGTTGGACCACACTCAAGGCTATCAACTGCCGAACTATTCCGACGATCGCTTGGAGACGTTTATTCACGAATGTTGCGGGGAACTGTACAACGCCTACCAACGCCAGCGACCGACGTTGGCCCCCCATCAAATTGCCGAAATCCGGTTTGAAGACTTATTGGCCGATCCGCAGGGAACGCTGGCCGGAGCGTATGAGACTTTACAACTGGATGGATTGGACCGCCTTCTGCCAGCTGTGCGGCAGTATTTTGAACGGAACGGAAACCATCGCCCGGCCACTCGCATCAAAGATGCGGAGCCTCCCCTGCCCCATCCGAATTGGTCAATCTATGCCACCGCGTTTGGTTACTCAATCAAGAAAAAAGGGGATTCAATTAATGTGGAGAACGATCGGCTGCCACTTTTCGCTTCTGACAAAGCTGTACACCGGTGATGATCCGCGTCAGCTTTTTCGAATTCCGCAACCATACCTCACCATCATGCTCGATTACATTCGTCACTGTCAGCCCTTCGTACTAGTAGGTTTAGTTCGCAAAAACATTTCCTACTCGAACAAGGGCTGATTTTCAATTGCGCGCAACTATCCGTACGTTACCCGTTTCGTAACGGGGCCGTGCGCTTCCTGACCTGTGGTGGCAATGAAATTCCCTCCGCCATGGCAACCCGGGCTGGCGCGGAGATTGAATTGGAACCAGGTGATTAGCCCCCACCAAGTTCGCCCTCAGTTTCACTGATGGGACTTACCCGTTGTTCGTTGCTCGTCGCGGAGTTCGTCGCGGAGTTCTTGATCGGTCATGCGCAAACTGCGCCGGAACATGGCCCGTTGCCAGAGGTAGTCGAGCACCGCCAGGCCTAACATCGCCAACAACAATGGTGCCAGCCAGGTCTGCACGATCAACTGGCACTGCCGACCCCAGCCTGCTGGCGGGGTCCACCATAACGCCAACACCACGTCGCGCTGCGCATAAGCGATCCAACCGAGCAGGACCAACACGATGGTCGCCTGTAATACGCCTAACAAGTTCGAACCGATCCGCCGCATTCCAAAGGCCTGTGACCATCGCGCCGCAGGAGACAAAAATGCCAACGACCAGATCGGTTTGCGTCCCCACACCCATCCCGTCTGAGCCAAATAGACCAACCAGGCAGTTGCCCACAGCAATGCTAATCCCGTTGCGACGGGAAACGCGACTCGCCAGGCAAAGTCACGGTTAATCAGTTCCCTGGACGCGACCTGGTGCGCCTGCTGCAGCGGTGTCCGCCAACATGCGGTCGTCCACTCCACGATCCCCGAAGTCAACCAGGACACCCCGGCCACCACAATCACCACCGCGACAGTAGTCAACAGGATGATCGACAACTGGGCACTGTGAAAACATTCCCCATCGCGGGCGGCTCGAGCCAGCCGATTCGGCGTCGCCGGATGTTTGCGTTCGTCGTCCATCAGCCAGCCGCCGCGATCTGTTCTATAACGTTGGCAATTTCGCGCTCAAATAACCACGCGGAACCCACGGCAGTCAGCAGCAGCGATAGCCAGAAGACGGCCAGGTTGGCCTGAAAACCAAATTGAAAGAACCCCAATTGGGGGGCCAGCCGTTGAATTAATCCAAAAGCAGCTTGCACCACGAGCCAGCAGGCCGCTGCAGGTCCGACACCACAGAGAGCCAACCAGAAAGCGTATTGCAAGACAACCGCCAGGCCCCTCCGTCCGCCTATATCTTGGAGTTCACCTCCCACAGGGATAGCGCGGTAAGAATCCAACACAGCGCCGACCAATAATTCCGGTCCACCCACAGCGATGTACATCAACAATGCCATCCAGCCCATCAGCCGACTTCCTGGCGGGTTGAGTTCGGTGCTCCCCTCGCCGCCGTCCCATGCGAATCCGGCCATCTGGCTGAGAAGTTGCCCCACCATCTTGGCGGCGATCACAATCAAAGACAGGGCCAAGCCCATGACCAACCCCAACATCGCTTCGGATCCCAAGGCGAGAAGCCAGGAAGACGAAGACGTCTCCGCCGTTGTCGCCCACGTCCTGGTCGGCTCTTGGGCCAGCAGTGCCAGCGAAAGTGCCGCGGCCAGCGCCAGCCGCGCCCACATCGGCAGGGCTCGATGGGCAAACATCGGCGCTACGACTGAACACGTGATCAATCGGGCACTGGCCAATATCCACTCGGCGAACGGTTCGATCATGGTTTTGACGGAGGTGTGTCCAGTTTGATCAGCAGGGGTTTCTGCAAGTGGTCTGTGCTGAATTCGGCCAACCGCGAGGCCATCCAAGGAAAACAGATCAACACCACTACGGTCACCACCACGACTTTTGGGATAAACGACAAGGTCGCATCGTGAATCTGCGTCAACGATTGCAACAAGCCGATGGCAATGGCGATGACCAGCCCCGCGATCAGAATCGGCGCCACCAGCCACAAACCGGTGACGATGGCCTCGCGCGCCAGCTCAATTGCGTCGTAAGCTTGCACGGCTTGTCCCTTAACTCAGTGGCCCCAGGCTTTGGATCAACATGCCGATCACCAGGTTCCAGCCATCAACCATCACAAACAGCATGAGTTTCAACGGCAAGCTGACCATGGCCGGCGGCAACATTACCATTCCCAGCGAAACAGTCGCTGTCGCAACCACCAGGTCCAGAATCAAAAACGGCAACACGACCTGAAATCCCAACAAGAAAGCAATTTTTAGCTCGCTCAGGATGAACGCCGGCAGAATGACGTTAATCGGTACATCTTCCAATTGAGTGGGTGCGGACGCCGATGCCCCTGCCACTCCATGTTGGTAAAACACCTCGACGGCCTGACGGTTTCCAGTAACTTGAATTTGCCGGACCATGAACTGTTTGATAGCGACTGCTCCACGTTGCCAGGCCGCTTGCCAATCAACGTCGGTTTCACTGGATAATGCCGGGTCGATAGCCTGTTGCTTGACGGTCATCCACACTGGGCTCATCACCAGGATCGTTACGCAAATGGAAACCGCCATGAGCACTTGAGTGGGAGGCAATTGTTGCGCGCCCAAAGCTTGCCGCAGCAAGCTGAACACTACAAAAATGCGGATATAGCAGGTTGTCAACAACAGAATGGCGGGAGCCAGTCCAATGGCTCCCAGCATCAGCGCCGTCTGGATCATTGATCCACCGGCAGTTTGATTGGACAAGACTTGTGCTTGTTCGGCGATAGCAGAGATAAACGGATCCTGATCGGATTCGCCGTAGCCAGTTTCAGGGATGGGGGGGACCGCACCCGACTCTTCCACGCGATGGCCGGGGAAAGACGCGATATCAACCGGAACGGACGCGACGCGGGCGGGTTGGTTGGCTGAAGGCCGGGCGTCGGACGACTGCGCCAAACAGGTCGCGTTGCCGACAAGTCCTAACAACAACCAGGCAGCGATCAGCAAGTTATGCTTCGAATTCGGCATGGGACCCCGTGCGGCGGACGGATTGCTGGAGACTGTGCACCAATTGTTCTAAGGCCAGACTAGGATCGACCGGCCGACTTGCCGCGGCAGACGGCGCCGTCTGGTTGGAGGCACGTCGGCGGCGCGGGCGACTACAGAGTGACAGTAAGTGTTCCACTTCACTCGCGCTAGTAATCTCGCCGATGTTGGTCGCTCCTTCAGGGCCGCTGGAAACGAGCAACAATTTGCTGCCCAAGCGAATCAGTTGCAGTTGGTGCCGCGCGTCGAGTTTGGCGACGCCGATCACTTCGATCACTTCTGACGGCAACCCTTGGCTCCCGGCAGGTTGAAGCCGTTTGGCAAACCACACCAAACCGAGGTAGCCGCCGATCACTAACGCCAGGCTACCCAGCATCTTCTTCCAATCGATATCCATCGCGTTCAGGACGATGCGCTCGGTCCAGGTTGGCGCAGGTCTGTCGAATTCGTTGGCTGAAGCACCACCGGACGGAAATGAAAGCGAGTGGGGGGCACTGACCATCGTGGCTTCATCCGGCATGGGTTCTATCTGGCAAGTATTGCCATCGCACACCATGCGGCCCGGCGAGGGCTGTAAAGGTTGAGGGGGTAACGACGCCTGTTGGTTGGCACCCAATGTCGGTTCGTGCCAACGTGGGGTCAACTCAAGCTGGCGATCGAAACTGGCCGGCGCCACTTGTGGATCTTCGTACCGTGGTTCAAACGTTTGACTCCGCGCAGGCCCCATCACTGCCAAACAAACGGCAATTGCAGCATGAGCAAAGCACAACGGTCGAAATAGCGGGAACGGACATCTCATAGCGAGGCGAACTTGTCCAAAAAACGGACGGTTTTGACAAGGCCAATTCCTGTTAATTTGGGATGTTGACGGTTGACGGGCGGCCTGCTGCGGCGATGCTTCGCCGTTGACCATTCGCGCGCGGAACTATACGCTAAGTATTGGGAATTGCGGGTTTTTTGAAACCGTTCACGAACTTTGGCGGAAAATCCTGATTGAAGGACAATGGTCCTCAATGGTTCATCTTTGGACGTTGGTAAACCCAGCCTGGGTTTCGAACCATTGAGGACAACGGTTCTACAATGTCGTGAACGGTTACGTTTTTTTACATTTGCCAGTCGCCGGAAGCTGCATGGACAAGGTATTTGAGAGAATCTGGGAAATTCTATCGCTGCTGACGGGCGGTTTACTGCGCGCGTTTGAGCGGGCTGTGACGAACTTGTTTGGGTCGTCCAATGCCCGGTACATCAAGCGTCTGCATGGGAAGGTGGATGCTATCAATGCCTTGGAACCCAAGTACCAGGAGTATTCGGACGCGGAACTCAAAGAAGAGACTCAGCGTTTTAAGCAGCGATTGCAACAGGGGGAGACTACAGACGATCTGTTGATCGAAGCGTTTGCGTTGTGCCGCGAAGCCGGGCGCAGGTTTTTGAATTTGCGGCATTATGATGTGCAGATGATCGGCGGGATGGTGCTGCACAGTGGAGCCGTCGCCGAAATGGTGACAGGTGAAGGCAAGACTTTGGTGGCCACGTTGCCCGCCTATCTCAATGCCTTGTCCGGCAAGGGCGTCCACGTCGTTACGGTCAACGACTATTTGGCCCGTCGCGATATGGAGTGGATGGCGCCGCTCTATATCGGATTGGGGCTCACCGTAGGGGCCATCCAATCGGATATGCAGGGGAGCGATGGGAATCGGCGCCGCCAGGCGGCGTATGCCTGCGATATCACCTATGGAACGAACAACGAATTTGGTTTCGACTATTTGCGCGACAATATGCGCCCTGCATCGCGAGGCGATGATCGATTTCCCAAATCGATGCAACAGGTGCAAGGCAAACTGCATTTTGCAATCATCGATGAAGTGGACAACATTTTGATTGATGAAGCCCGGACTCCGTTGATTATCAGCGGCCCGGCTTTCCAAGACACTCGCCGCTATGCCGACGCCGACCGGATTGCCCGCCAGTTGGTTAAAGGTGAGGACTATACGGTCAATGAAAAGGATCACGCCGTTACGCTGACAGATGTCGGCGTGCGGAAGGCTGAAAAACTGGCGGGAGTGGAGAGCTTTTATACCGCTGGCAACATGGACTGGCCGCACATGATCGACAATGCTCTCAAAGCACATCACTTGTACAAGCTGGACGTGAACTATGTGGTCAAAGAAGGCCGGATTGTGATTGTCGATGAGTTTACCGGCCGGTTGATGGAAGGCCGCCAATGGAGTGACGGTTTGCACCAGGCGATTGAAGCCAAAGAAGGTGTCAAGATCAAGGAAGAAACGCAAACCTTAGCCACGATCACTTTGCAAAACTACTTCAAACTCTACGAAAAGATTTGCGGCATGACCGGCACGGCGATGACGGAAGCCACCGAGTTCATGAAGATTTACAAACTCGATGTCATTGCGATCCCGACCAACCGAAATATGCAGCGAATTGAGTCGCCGGACGTCATTTACGCCACCGAAAAATTCAAATGGCAGTCGGTGTGCAATGAGATCGAGTCGTTTTACAAGTGGGATCTTGTGACGCTCAAGTCGGGCGATTCGATTGCGGGCACCATCAAAACGGAATCTGATCAGGAAGTCGTGATCGCGGAGGCGGAACAAGGCAACAAGCGGACTTTTCCGCGTGCGGACGTTGCATCGATCCAGTATCGCGGCCGCCCAGTTCTGGTCGGGACGGTTTCAATCGAAAAGAGCGAGCTGTTGTCGCAAATGCTGGAACGACGGGGCGTCAAGCACGAGGTCTTGAACGCCAAGAATCACAAACGCGAAGCTGAGATTATTGCTCAGGCCGGGCGGCGTTTTGCGGTCACGATTGCCACCAACATGGCCGGTCGCGGTACGGACATCATTCTTGGCGGCAATCCGGAGACGATGGCCTGGGCCAGACTCCAGCACACCTACGAAACCCGTCTGGATGTTCCGCCGGACGAATGGAAGGCCCTGGTCGAGCAGGTCGAACAAGAACAGCAAATGAGGAGCGAAGGCGAGTTAGTCAAGAACCTCGGTGGCCTGCATGTGATTGGAACAGAGCGGCATGAATCGCGGCGCATCGATTTGCAGTTGCGCGGTCGCTGCGGACGACAAGGGGATCCCGGCAGCAGTCGCTTTTATTTGAGCTTCGACGACGACTTGTTGCGGATCTTCGCCGGACCGTTTGTGAAACGCTTCATGGAATTCGGCGGCATCAAGGACGATGTGCCGATCGAAAGCAAAATGGTGTCGCGGCGGATCGATGCGGCGCAGAAGAAACGCGAAGAGTACAATTTCGAAATCCGCAAGAACCTGCTGGAATATGACGAGGTGATGGACACCCAGCGGAAACGGATTTACTCCTTCCGCCAGCGTATTCTGGACGGCGCCAGCTGCCGCGAAATCGTCCTCAAAATGGTCCGCGAACAAATTGAGAATAATCTCGGCAGTATTCTCAATGACAGCTTTGGCCGCGATTCCTTCGCCTTGTGGGTGGGGAATAAGTTGTCCGTCTCGTTGGACTCGCGCAGCTTCAAAAACATGGAGTACGACGATGCGGTTCGCATCGCCAGGGAAGAAGCCGAACGCCGTTCGGAAACCGACATCCTGACTTCCATCGACGAGAAGCTTCCACCGGTCGAAGACGAAACGGAATGGAATTGGAACGCGCTGGCCAAGTTCGCCAATATCCGCTGGGGTACGAACCTGCGCGACGTTGACCTGAAACGCGTCGGTCGCGATCGAGTCGATGCGTTCATGTTGGAAAAGGCTGTCCAGTCCATTCGGGAAATAGACCTGGATGAGGGGCGTCCGATGCTCAATCCGGACTACTCCCTGCGGACCGCCATCAATTGGATGAAACACAAGTTCAGCATCGACGCCGATCCAAACGAGTTCAAAACCGAGGCTCCGATCGACCAGATCATTCAGAAGTTCTGCGAATTGGCGGTTGCCAAGTACGAAGAAAAGGAAGCGGAATTCCCGGTCATTTCGGGCTTGTACCTC
>DAOLCX010000057.1:0-8610 GCA_035327685.1 Pirellulaceae bacterium
CCAGATCCTAAAAATAGTTCGGCGATGCCAAAACGCGCTAAACGACACCCCACAAAAGACTGGTCGTCGCCGCCACGAGCAACACCGCCGCGGCAACGAAAAAAGTGCGGATTGGGTGTCGCCGAATGGACGCTGCGGACTTGCGGAATACACTGCGGCGACGAGCGGTAATAGGCTGCCCATCCAGGTAGTTCAGCAGGTCGTTGGCCAATTCAAGCGCCGTCCCGTAACGTTCGCTCGGATTTTTCCTCAGACATTTCAAGCAAATGGTTTCCAAGTCGCGAGGTGTCGCCGGTCGATGCCAACCGGGTGACACCGGCTCGGACTCGATCACGCCCCGCAAGACCTCCATTTCGGTAAGCCCATCAAAAGGTCGCCTGCCCGTCAACATCTCGTAAAGGATGACCCCCAACGAAAAGACATCTGACGGAGGGCCAATTTCGCGAATTCGCCCCTGGGCCTGTTCGGGGGAAAGATAGCCGGGCGTCCCCAGAATGGCGCCGCTTCGTGTAAGTTCTGATGGTTCGCCTGACAGCTTGGCCAAACCGAAGTCGGAAATCTTGGCAAACCCGTTTTGATCCAACAGCACATTGCTGGGTTTCAAATCGCGATGGATCACACCGCATTCGTGAGCGGCGTGGACGGCCCGGGCTATCGTGCTGATCCAGGTCGCAGTCTCGCGATGGGAAAAACTGCGTTGAGCCAGCAATTGGCCAAGGTGGCCACCATCCATGTATTCCATGGAAAAAAAGGGTTGGCCATCGTGCTCGCCCAACTCGAAGATTTGAACGATATGAGGGTGATGTAAACCGGCAACGGCGCGGGCTTCAATCAAAAAACGGTCTTGAGAATCTGACGCCGCTGGTGATCGACTCAGTAGCATTTTCAAGGCCACGATCCGATTCAGTTTCAGATGCCGTGCCTTGTACACGATTCCCATGCCACCTTGACCCAGTTCGTCGATCAACTCATAGCCGTCGATCTGCGGAAAACGATGTTTGGACATGGCGACGGTATGATTCGCTTCCTGGCCTGGGGGCGGCGTGGCCATCGAAAGTGTTGTTTCCTGTGGGCTCGACGGCAATTCGTCAACATCGGACGATGGGCTGATCCGCGTGTTTCGTGGCAGCGAGTCGGCATCGGAATCGACCAATTCCGGTGGCGGCCGGATTGGATTGTGGGCATCAGGCTTTGAATCCGGATTCATGATGTACGTCGCGCCATACTTGCCCCGCGCATTTCCGGAATAGTACACATTAATCTGTCCGGTATTATGTGGGCGATTTCAAACAGGTACAACTGGGATGACTTCCCCTGGGGAGATCGAGATAATGGACCGAATGAACGAATGCGTATCGTCAATCCGGTATTCTGACCATTGAAATACATAGATCTGCAAATCAACGGGTGTTTTGGCATCGATTTTAACTCTGACGAGTTGACGATTGATGACATGGCCAAAGCCTGCAGCCAACTGCAGGACGACGGAATCGAGTTGATCCTGGCCACTTTGATTACGGATGACGTCCTGTCTATGGTCAGTCGTATCCGCCGGTTGGCAGCCTGGTGCCAACGGGAACAGGACATTCGTCGCGTCATCGGTGGAATCCATGTGGAAGGGCCATTTATTAGTTCTCTGCCGGGATTTGTCGGAGCTCATCCGGTGGATTGCGTGCGACCGGCCTCCATTGAAGCCGCGCGGGTTTTGGTCGAAGCCGGAGAGGGTCTAGTGAGGCTGGTCACATTGGCGCCAGAACAAGATCCCCAATGTGAAGTGATCCATTGGCTGACTCGACAAGGTATTATCGTTGCGGCCGGACATACTGATGCGTCGATCGATCAATTGCGCCGTGCTTGCGACGCCGGTTTGACTCTGTTTACACATTTGGGGAATGGCTGTCCCCGGATGATAGATCGGCATGACAATATCATTCAGCACGTCTTGACTCTGACAGATCGTTTGACGGTGACATTGATCGCCGACGGATTTCATGTGCCGTGGTTCTTTGTGGCGAATGTATTGAAGATGTTTGGCTCTGAGCGGACGGTTCTGGTTTCTGACGCGACGGCTGCTGCTGGTCAGGGGCCCGGTGTTTATCGGTTGGGTCGGCAATCCATTGAATCGACAGGAAATGGTGCGACGTATTCCCTGGAGCATCCAGGTTATCTTGGAGGATCGGCCACGCTATTGCGGCCAGCCATCGCGCGGTTGGGGGCAGAACTGGCATTGGATGAAGAGACGATCGCCAAACTGGTGTTCCACAATCCAAGACGATTATTGCCGTCAACCTGACCCCGCCGTGATGTTGGCCTGTGCCCCAAAATGATCCCATGTATAATTCGGGAGTGAGCCGCCGCTGGACAAGAAAGGTCATTGAAACCGTTCACGAAATGTAGGGTGCGTGGATCAATTCGACAATACGCGTTAGCTTGGACGAATCGATCTGCGACACTTACAGGGTTTTGACCTACAACACGATGACTTGCGGAACGCACCAGAACCGGGCTTGGCCATGTTTGCCGTGAACAGTTACGGGTAGTTTTTGCAGCCATGATTCAGATAGTAAGCAGAAAGCGTTTTGAAATGCATCGTCTCGTTTGGGTGATCGGTTTTGTGCTACTGTTGGCCTGGGAACGCCCCGTTCATGCGCAGGAATCGCCCGTCCAGTTGACGATTATTGTCCCGCGAGAGTGGAAGTCGGAACTGGAGGAATACGTCGTTCGTCGCGGGGATGACATTCGCGGGATTGTCGTAGCCTGGGAAGATTTGAATGAATCCCAATCGGGGGCCGATGAGCCCGAGCGGATCAAGCGATTCTTGTATGAACAATGGGGTCAAGGGCAAGTCGATCATGTACTTCTGGTAGGAGATGCCAGTCAGTGCCCGGTGCGATATATGGTGCTCGATCGGGTTACGCCCGCTGCCTTTGACTACGCCTTTTACGCCAGCGATCTGTATTACGCCGATTTGGCGAAGCAGGATCGGAGTTTCGAGGATTGGAATGGAACCAAGGATGATTTTCACGGTCAATACTACGGTGAAGTTCGGGGCGAAAAGAACAAACACGACCCGATTAACTTCGACCAGATCGATTATCTTCCCGAAATCGGGGTCGGTCGTTGGCCAGTGAGCAATCGAGACCAGTTGCAGATCATTCTCGAGAAGTCGTTGGAACATCAGGGCCGGCAGGAGGTCACAGAGCCAGGAGCAGTCGAGACTCCGAACGCGGCGCTGATTGCTGTCGGTGGGTGGATCGATAGTCGCCCTCATCTGGATCGAATTGGTCAGTCGCTAACGGGATGGCGAATCGAAAAAAGGTATTTCTCTGATACGCAGCGCGACGATGGCACGCAGCCGCCCAACGCCGCGGAGGTTGCCGCATTATTTGGCCTACGCCAGGCTGTGTTGTTTCATGCTGGGCATGGGCACCCTGACCATTGGCACGATTGTATTTCGTTACGCAGGTTGATGCGTGTCGAGACAAGAGGGCAGTGGCCAATTGTCCTGTCGGCCGGTTGCAGTACTTCGGTGTTTGCTCCTCAGGCCCCCTACGAAGCGTACATGGATATCCACGGAGTTCATCACGCGGGGACCAATTCTGGGGAGTCCTTTGACCGGCCACCACCGGCGATAGCTCCGCTCCAACCGTCAGAGTTGACGTATCGCAGTCTCGGGACCGAGTTGGTGGTTGGGACACCCCATGGAGCGATTGCCTATTTTGGTTGTGCAACGGGGTCGCAGCCATGTGCCATGACCTTGTTGGAAGGATTTGCGTCGGCGCTAAATTCGAATCCGCACCATTCCCAAGAAATTCGCTTGGGGGATGCCTATCGCCAGATGATCGCCCATTATGTGGAGGCCGAGGGTTTAGAGAAATTGGAACCGACCGGCAGTTGGTATCCTCCGAGCATTTTTTTCCAGGGAATGAAGTTTATTTTGTTTGGCGATCCGACCATTCGGATTGGTTTGCCACAACCGTAGCCGCAGATTCCTGGATGACCGGGCGAGTAGCGGGGGGTGGAAATTGGCGACCAGATGCGCTATAACAATCGATAGGCCGCCGCCCGGTTGCCATTGCTGATTCATAATGTCTATCGAGAGTCGTCTCGGCGAAGGGGAGTACTGATGACCAGGTTCGCATTGCGTTGCGCATTTGTTTTGTCGTTAACGTGCGCTGTGGGGCTCGGCCAGAGGCCGGCTTGTGTTCACGGCCAAGACGTGACGGTTGACGTGGTTGGAATTTCCATGGCCAAGTTGGACCCGGAAAGTGAGTACGGTTGGTCGATTGTTCAAGGTCGCAATCCCGGAACCGAAGTTCATATCCGTTTATCGGCGCGTGGAAATACCATTCTGTCGTTAGGCAGTGCCGATGCGCGAGGCGGGGATCAACCGCGACTGATGACGGTTGAAGGACAGGCTCTCAAGCCACCGCGTGGGGGTGCTGATTTCGATTTTTTCTCCCAGATCTCAGAGGATGGTCAACATTGTGTGTTTCCACTGAGGAGTGAGGAGTTGCCGCCGGCAGGGGCGAACCAACTTAAGATGGCCGGCAAAGTCAAACTGACGACGGGCATGGACCTCCAAACCAAACGTGTGAAGATGGATGTTGTCAAAGACGCCAAGGTCGAAGTCGGCGAGATTCGCTTGACGTTGTCCGAGGTCGAAGACGATATGTTTGGCGAAAACGCCTGGCTGTTAACATTTCAAAGCAGTCAATCATTGGCCACGATCAAGGAAATCAAGTTTTTTAGCGATGGGGGAGCCGAGATTGAATCATCTTCCGCAGGGAGTCACAGTTTTGGCTTCGGCAACCAGATGACATACGGGCGGAGTTTTCGCGTCATGGGAAAACCTGCGTCGCTCCAAGTCGAAGTCCGATATTACGCTTCTACCAAAGAAGTGGAAGTGCCCTTGGAGATGACTTTTGAATTAAACTTGAACAGGTAGAATGCATCATTGGTTTAGAGAGAATCAGACTTAGAGGTGAAATGATGAAACGGTTTGCAATTGTTTTGGCGTGCAGTGTCATGTCGATTGCCGGATGCAATCAGGGTAAAGATGAGGTTGCGAAAAAGGTTGAATCCGTGACGGATGCGGCGAAAGAGGCGTTGGACGCCGTCAAGGATTTCAAATTGGGCGACGTCGATCTTAGAGAAAAGTTTCAAGGCATTTCCGTCGCGATCCAGCAAGAGGTCATGAACATTACTGACGTCGAATCGGCTAAGGCTACCCTGCCCAAATTCGAGGAAGCACTTGGGCAATTGAAACAGCTTAAGGAGATGTTCGGCAAACTTCCCGATAACGTTCGCGCTGCGTTAGCCAAAATCATCGGTACCGAGACCGTCACGTTGCGCGGGATCATGGAAGTGGCCGAGGAGAACTACGGCGAGGGCGTCGGCCCAGTTGTGAACAAAGTCTTCGAGTCGATTCGGAAAGAACTCGAAGGGTTTAAATAGGGGCGTCCGCTCTCTGGCGGGCCTGTCAGTTGGTATTTTGCATAAGCCGGACCAGGGTGTTGGGGTTGAAGTCAAAGACGGCTTGGATCAATTCAGATTGCTCCAAGGCATGCGCTTTCTTTGACCCCGTCGCCGGGCTGGCTCCTTCCGGGCGCGTGACTGCCGACAAGGGCCAGCGTTCCTGGAATCCGAGTTCTTCCCATTGAATGCGGACAAATCGCCACGCGCCCATATTTCGCGGTTCTTCTTGAACCCACAATACAGGGATACCTTCGGAAAACGATTCAAGGTGTTCGGCGAGTTCGGCTTGCGGGAAAGGATAAAGTTGCTCGACGCGCAAGATGGCGATGTCTCGTTGTCCTGATTCGTCGCGGTGCTTGAGAAGTTCAAACGCGACCTTGCCAGAACACAAGACAACATACCGAGGTGCTTGGAGTTCGGCGGATTTCGGATCCGGAAGGACTCGTTGGAACCGCCCGCTCACCAATTCGGCCATGGAACTCATGACCACCGGTTCGCGCAGCAAGCTTTTCGGTGTGAGAACAATCAGCGGCTTTCTCCAAGGACGCAGCACTTGTCGCCGCAACAAATGAAAATATTGCGCTGCAGTGGTAGGATACGTAATCTGCAGGTTGTGTTGTGCGGCCAGCGTCAGAAATCGTTCCAGCCTGGCACTGCAATGTTCAGGACCCGCCCCTTCCAGACCATGTGGCAATAGCATCACGAGGCCACTCAACCTCCTCCACTTGAATTCAGCGCTGGAAATGAACTGATCGACGATGACCTGCGCGGCATTCCAGAAGTCGCCAAATTGAGCTTCCCATATCACCAGACTATCGGCTGCGTCGAGGCTGTAGCCATACTCAAATCCCAGCGCTGCAGCCTCGCACAAGGGACTGTTGATAATCTCCACGCGCGCCTGCTGCTTGCTCAAATGTTGCAAGGCACAATACTTTTGGCCGGTCTCGGCATCGATCAACACGGCATGCCTCTGACTGAATGTACCCCGTTCGGAATCCTGGCCAGTTAAGCGGATACCGTGGCCAGCCAGAGCCAATGTTCCCATGGCCGCCAACTCGGCCGTCGCCCAATCGATGGGCCGTTTCTCTTCAGACATGTCCACCCGAGCCGCGATCATTCGGTCGAGTTTGCGGTGTACGTTGAAACCAGTTGGCACGTTGCCTAATTGACGAATGACCAGAGCCAACTGGCTGGGTTCCGCTCCCGTATCCAGGTCATCGTCCGTCCGTTCCGGGCCGCCGTAATACCCATTCCACAAACCGCTAAGCGTTTGCACGTCGGAGTTGATTTGTTTGTTACGAGCCGTTTCAAACTCGGCCTCCAGTACCGCTTTGCGCGCCTCGGCAATCCTGTCGGCTTCCTCGGCCGTGACTTCCTGTAATTTCAGCAAGTGCTTCAGGTAGCTATCGCGAATCGTGGGCCGCGCATCGATGACACGGTACATCACAGGTTGTGTAAAACGAGGTTCATCGCTTTCGTTATGGCCCAACCGCCGATAACAGTACATGTCGATGACGACATCCCGATGGAATTCCCGGCGAAACTCCATCGCCAAATCGACAACGGCAGCCACCGCTTCGGGATCCTCGCCGTTGACGTGGAAGATCGGAATTTGCAACATCTTGGCGACATCGCTGGCATAGGTCGTGGAACGAGACTCCATCGGATCCGTGGTAAATCCAATCTGATTGTTCACGATGACGTGCAGGGTTCCGCCCACACGATAGCCTAGCAACTCGCTCAGATTCAGCGACTCCTGCACAATACCTTCACCAATAAATGCCGCATCGCCGTGAATTAAAATGGGCATACACTGCGTGCGGTCCTGATCGCCAAAACGATCCTGCTTGCTGCGGCAGCGACCCATCGCCACAGGATTGACAAATTCCAGATGACTGGGATTAAAGCACAGCGAAATATGGACGATCTGCCCATCGCTCGTCGTCCAGTTGTTGCTGTAGCCCAAGTGATACATCACATCGCCACCACCGCGATGAAGATCAGGCTCCGCGTCTTCAAATCCCCAAAAAATGTTTTGTGCCCGCTTCCCCAGAAGGTTCGCCAGCACATTCAACCGACCGCGGTGCGCCATTCCCATCACGACTTCTTTGATCCCGTGTTGGGCTGCTTTTTCCAGTGCCAAGTCCAACAACGGTATCAACGTTTCCGAACCCTCGAGCGAAAACGTTTTGGCCCCCATGTACTTGCGGCGAATAAACTCCTCGAAAATCACCGCATCCGTCAACCGCGTCAAGATGCGCAACTGCGTCAGCCGGTCTAATGCCACACGGTTATGGGTCCGCTCCATGCGCGATTGCAGCCAATGCCGCACATGCTGGTCGTCGATATGCATGAATTGGGCACCGATCGAACGGCAATAAGTAGTGCGGAGCAGGTTGACCAAATCTTCCAGTGTCCGTTCATCTGCCCCTTCAATCGTCCGCGATGAGACCTTCCGAGGGAAATCCTCAGGGCGTAAGCCATAGGAAGCCGGATCCAGCTCCTGGTTCGTCGGCCGGGGCATTCCGAGTGGATCCAACTTGGCCTCCAAATGACCACGCACTCGATAACCGCGAACCAACTGGTCAACACGGTCCTGTAATTGAGCAATACCCAATTCGCCTGGAGCATCGGATCGAAAGTTTGTCCCGGTCAAACGGCCATTGCCGTCGCCTGCCTGACCATCGCGGACACCCGCCAAATACTTCTGAAAATAGTCTCTCCATTCAGCGGGTACACTGTCGGGTGACTGCAAATAGTCTTGAAACAAAGCGTCCAGGTAAGTCTGGCTGGCGACATTCATCGAAATTGATTGGTCGTTTGGGTTATGTCTTAAGAGCTCAAGTTCTTATACGGCTGTGTCGTCCGCCGATCGCCGTCGCGCCTGAATAAATGAACGGACTGACAATACAACGTACACGGCGCAAATCAGAGTCATCAAGATCACAAACAGGGCAGCTCGGCGATTGACGTTGGGATCATCCGACCACAATTTTCCGATCGACATGACGGCGCGACTGCCAGCTAGCAACGTCCCAAGCGCTGCGATTCCCGCGGCCGCATGCATGGCATGCTTCCTGGCTGCTGGCTGGAGGACCACCCACATCCCGCACAACATCAGCGGTATTCCAA
>DAOLCX010000058.1:0-8584 GCA_035327685.1 Pirellulaceae bacterium
GTCGCAGATCGATTCGTCCAAGCTACCATGTTTTGTCGAACGACTTGCTCCACGCGCCCTACATTTCGTGAACGGTTACCGAACGACACTCCTGGTTCGACTTGATCGACCAGGGGCTTTTTGCTGGATCGGGATCGGACTCAACGCCCAGTTTCCGACATGAATTCAAGGACCATCTCTTCAGTCCTCCGGGCCGACCATGTAATACGCTTCCGCGCGTTCGGTCAAACTCGTTAGAATAGGCAAAGACGACAGGGTTGGGCACGGATACCGGCGATGTTGCAGGGCCATTGCTCGGACCGACTACCACCATGAATCGGCAGCATATGTCCGAAATCGAATCGATTCCACCGATCACTGATGAAGGCGAACTCATAGCCCTGCGCGCGATCGTCGAGGGAACTGCGGATAAGGTAGGCCAGGAGTTTTTCGACGCACTCGTCCAGCAACTTGCCCAGACACTCGGCGTCCGCCACGCATTTCTCGCGGAGTTTGTGGATGGAAAAGCTCGCGTCCGGACGCGTGCGTTTTGGTCTGACGGGAGGCTGATCGACAATGTCGAGTACGATTTGCAAGGTACGCCTTGTTACGACGTGGTTCGAGGCGCCCTGTGCCACTATCCAAAAGCCGTCTGGCAACGATTTCCCGAAGATCGGCCGCTCGTCGAGAGGCACGTTGAAAGCTATCTCGGTGTCCCGCTTGAAGACCATCAAGGCGAGATTTTGGGGCACCTTGCAATCTTTGACGAACGGGCCATGCCGGACCAACCGCGGCGTTTGTTCCTGTTTCGGGTTTTTGCCGCCCGGGCCACCGCGGAACTGTTGCGACTGCACATGGAAAACCAGTTGGCAGAAAGCGAACATCGCTTTCGCGATCTGTTTGACCAGGCGCCGATCCCCTACGTTTACGAGGATACCGAGACTCGATTCGTCAGTGCAAACCAGGCGGCGATGAACCTGCTCGGACTGAGTCCTGAGGATGTTCCGGGGACGATTGGGATGACGCTCGTGGCGCAAACTCCTTCCAACCTGGAACAACTCAATCGGGCTTTCGGCGAAATCCGTCAGGGACAAGAGCGCGGACTCGTCGAGTTGGAGTTGCGGCGCAAGGACAATGGTCAACCGATTTGGGTGCAGTTCTGGTCGCGCCCCCAGCCGGACGGCAAGCACACCCGAACCATAATCATCGACATCACGCAGCGCGTCTTGGCCGAGCGCGAGCGCGCCCAGTTGCAGAAACAGAACGCCTATTTACAAGAGGAAATCCGATCATCGTTGCACTTCGACGAGATCGTGGGGCGCAGTCCAGCATTGGCGACCGTGTTGGAAAAAGTCCGCGCCGTGGCGGCCACGGACGCCTCTGTGCTGATCACCGGCGAGACCGGGACCGGCAAGGAACTGATCGCCCGCGCCATTCACGCGCATGGCAAACGCCGCGGCAGGCCCTTGATCAAAGTCAATTGCGCCGCGTTGCCGGCTGGCCTGATCGAGAGCGAGTTGTTCGGGCACGAAAAAGGGGCATTTACCGGAGCAATTGCCCGGCGGATAGGGCGTTTCGAGTTGGCCGATGGCGGGACGATCTTTCTCGATGAGATCGGGGACTTGCCCGTGGAAATGCAAGCCAAACTGCTCCGCGTGTTGCAGGAACGGGAGTTGGAGCGGATAGGCGGCCAGGCGCCGATGGCGATTGACGTTCGCGTGATTGCAGCAACCAACCGCGACTTGCTCGCCGCCATTCAAGACCGCACGTTTCGAGAGGATTTGTATTACCGCTTGAACGTCTTTCCCATCCATGTCCCGCCACTGAGGGAACGGCAGGTCGATATTCCGTTGTTGGCGAGCTTTTTTGTCGATCGATTTGCCTCACAGTTTGGCAAGTCGATTGACGGCATCGAGCCGGCGACGTTGGAGCGATTGCTCGCGTATCCCTGGCCGGGGAACATTCGAGAGTTGCAGAACGTCATCGAGCGCGCCGCAATCTTGTCGTCTGGTTCTCAACTTGAAATTGCTGCCGATGTGCTCCGACCGATGTCTCCGTCTGCGGCTGGCGGTCTTTCAGGCGTTGCGGTCAACGAGGGACTCGAGGACCTCGAGCGACAGCATATCGTCAATATTCTGGTGCAAACGGGTTGGCGCATCGAAGGGGATCGCGGGGCGGCGAAGATCTTGGGACTCAACCCCAACACACTCCGCAGCCGCATGAAGAAACTCGGCATCCGTCGCCCGACTGCGTAAGCGATCAAGGGTCGCATGATGACGTGGGCGGCTTGCCGCAAAAGATGCAGCGCTGGTTATTCTCGTGGTGAAGTTTGGCACAGTGAACTGCGCGCGGTCCGCGAATCCAAACATGAAATTGCGCCGCCGACAACATGGCCAGTGGGGGCACGACGACGTAAACCCAAAAACTGGTCCATGTCCCGGAGGGAATCGCCGACGCGAGGCTTCGTGCCGGGTTCATGCTCATCCCCGACAAAGGGGCTTCGACATAAATATACAATGCGACCAGACCTCCCGCGCATAACCCCGTCATCCGCTCCCACCTCGGTTGGTTCGACACCAATAACACGACCGACATTAGAATGAAAGCGATGACAAATTCCGAAACCGCTGCGACGAGAGCGCCGCCCGGACCGGGTACTGTTGCCACGTAGTTCACTTCCGGCTGAGTGATCCATTTCGTGGCGAACAGTGAGGCGAGTAGAACGCCGCTCAGGGCTCCCAATACGTGGGCCAGAGAGTAGAAGGCAAAGTCCGTAAAGCTGACTTTGCCAAGCCGAAGGAATGTCAAGGTAACAGCAGGGTTCATATGGGCGCCAGACCGTTTGCCCCACGGCGAATAGATGATGCCGATGGCCGTCAAGCCCATGGCCAGCCCCATGAGTGCGCGGCGCATCTCGGCGTTTGGAATCCACTGCACTGTCGGCGAATCTGGCGAGAACAAGAGGACTCCAAACATGCAGGCGGAAAACATGAACGTGCCTAAACTGGCCGCTTCAATCAGAAACTCCGGCCAATGCCGAACAGCACTTTGAACGACATTCCGCCAGATGGCGCCCCAGCGATCATCGTTGAACCGATGGAATTCGCTGGGATGTCCCGGCTTGGTTGGGAGCTTGGATGTCGTGGTCATCGCATCACGTCATTCGAGACGGTCATTGCACAGTCGAGCGACACGTCTGCTGCGTTGCCCAATGTTTTAAGGCAGGCTGATTGCACGAGTTGCCAGGCGTAATAGGACTGAACCTTGCCCCGTACGATGATTCGGTCAGCGGTTTGGGAGACTTTTATCTCCCTGACGAGACGCCCAGCGCACTCATAGATTCTCGTCGTCAATTTGAGTTCCAACTCGGTTTGGACGGGCGTGATTTCGTCGTGCCCACAATCCTGGAGCGCGATCATGAGCGTCTCCTTTCACGCGCAGTTGGTGAGGACGCCGGCGTCGGCGATTTGTTGATTCGGTTTATTCCCAACTCTCGGGAGACGCGGTGATAGGACCAATCTTCGACAAGCGCCTGCAAGCAAGGACGTCGCGGTGCGCTGGCCATCACCATGTACAGCGCCTCCAACTGGTGCGTATAGCGTTCAACGCTGCCCGCAAATCCGTCCGGTGAAAGCGCGTTGCGGGCTCGATAGATCGACACCAGGTTAGACCGTCGATTGCCCAGGAACAGCGATGCGGTGAACGTTGCTTGTTGCGTCATATTTGAGACCTCCCTTGGATCAGCGGAATGTTGAACTTGTCCTCGTTGATCTTCAACATGTTGAGCAAATTGAAGTCCCCCTTTGAATCGGCGACTTGCCAATGAGGCGCAGGCGTGTCGGGAACCACGAGGTCTTCGGAAAACGTCAACACCATTGAGCCATTCTGGTGCATCTGTATGACGCTGCCGGTGTTGGCCACAACTCCTTGAAACATCGAGGAACTGTGGACGTTGTCGTCAGCCATGCCGATCGATGCAGGCAGTAACCCCAACAGACTGGCGATGAGTGCGCCGCGATAGTAATTGCCAAAACGAGTGGGTGTTGTCATCGTTACTCCCATGTCTTGTGTGTTCTGAATTCTGATGCTGGTCGGTATCGAGCGCGATCGTGTGCGGTCATGCCAACCACCGTTTAAATCCTTTGATGCGGACCCGCGCAGGATATTACCCAATGCAAGAGAGGCAAACCATTTTGTCAATAAGCGGCTATGCGAATATCGCATCGGTTGGGTCACCTTGAGCCGACTCTACGAGAGCGCGCAATGCCTGACGTGCGCGATAGAGGCGTACACGGACGGCTCCGCGCGAAATGCGCAGTTTCTGCGCCGTTTGCCGGGAGTCGAGCCCCTCGAAGTCACGCATCCGAATGACAGCTTGATAATCGGCTGGCAAGCGGTTCACACATGATCGAACGATGCAGGCCAGTTCATTCCTTTCCAACTCCGAATTCACGTGAGAGTGCTTTCGCGCTCCGTCATTTATGAACGAATTCCCTTGAACCATGGCTGGCATGGCAGCCAGCTTGTACTTCCGCTCTCGCTTTTGAGCGCGCAGCTTCATCAGGCAGTTGTTGACGAGAATCCGATAGAGCCAGGTGGAAATGGAAGAGTTGCCTTGGAAGCTGTCGATTGACAGGTAGGCAGTCAGGAACGTGTCTTGAATCGCATCGGCGGCATCCTCCTGGTTCCGCAACAGCCGTTTGGCCACATTCAGCAGGCGAGGCGTTTCGCGATAGATGACGTCGTCGAAGGCTTCGCGATCGCGAGCCCTGAGCCGGCAGATCAGTTCGGTATCCTGGTGCCGGGCCACGGTCGGCGCCGTGCGTTCATCGCAACGAGGTCGGTGGCGAGTATTCTGAGTCGGTTGAGAAGCAACTTCGTTCGATTCATAAGTCATTCTGGCTGCAATCATGATTCCCTCACTAAGTTCAATTTCTAACTTTCGATTTACGACCGTGTGTTCGCGCCGAATCATCCCCTGGTACTCGACAACAGTTCGCTTTCGACGCGACCGCTGAACTCTTAAGGCGAACGTCGTGCCAGACGCAAAAAAAACTTCGGCCCCGTGGTCGCGCTCAGCAAACTGCTGAAAAAAGTGGAGTTTGGGTGGTAAGTGAAGCAACCGTCAAAGTTCCAGCGAGATATCCAAACCACGAAACCTCACGGATTCCGTTGAGCATCGTGGAAACGAGCCGGCAACGTAGCCGCGATGCGGGTGCAGTTGGAGATTGGCAGGAACAGGCTCGTCCAGTGTTTGTTCGTATTCCTGCGTTCACCTCTGATCGTAACGGATGGCTGGCACCGGCATCGAATTGAGAGACACTTTCTGGAGTTCGACATCCGTTTTTCAATCGATGGGGGTGACGGAGTGAGCAATACGGCCAATCATTACGACGTCATAATCATTGGCAGCGGCGCCGGCGGCGGAACCTTGGCGTTTCAATTGGCGCCTACTGGAAAGCGAATTCTGATCCTGGAACGGGGCGGTTTCGTTCCGCGCGAAAAGGACAACTGGAACTCGCGCGCGGTTAACCTTGAAGGAAAATACCACACCAAGGAAATCTGGCGCGACGAACAAGGGGGCGAACTGCATCCTCATACCAACTACTGCGTGGGCGGCAACACGAAATTCTATGGAGCGGCCTTGTTCCGCCTCCGGGAAGAGGATTTTGGCGAAATCCAACATTTCGGCGGCACCTCCCCCGCCTGGCCCATCCGTTATGCAGACATTGAACCTTATTACAGTCGCGCCGAAGAGATGTACCGCGTTCACGGTCAACGCGGCGAAGACCCGACCGAACCATTCAGCTCCGCCCCTTATCCATATCCCGCAGTGAGCCATGAGCCGCGGATCCAACATCTCGCGGATGACTTCGCTCGATTGGGATTGCAACCGTTCCACACCCCGCTTGGCGTGATGTTGCGAGAACAGGCGGAGGTCAGTAGTTCCGCGAACGCCAAAGCATCCGAGCCCAACAAGTTGCCGGTCAAGCAAGTGGCACACGGAAGTCCGTGTATCCGCTGTGATACGTGCGATGGTTTTCCCTGCTTGCTCAACGCCAAATCGGATGCGCAGACGTGCGGCGTTGATCCGGCCCTGATGTACCCGAACGTGTCGCTGATGACGGATGCCTTCGTCGAACGGCTGGAAACGTCTGCATCGGGTCGCGAAGTGACATCCGTCGTCGTTCACCACCAAGGCGAGGTGATGAAACTCGCAGCCGACGTGGTGGTTGTTGCGTGCGGTGCGATCAATTCAGCGGCGCTGTTGTTGCGTTCGGCGAATGATCGGCACCCCCGCGGCTTGGCGAACGGATCCGACCAGGTGGGTCGCAACTACATGGGGCACGTCAATTCGATACTGTTGGCCTTGTCCAAATGCCCGAATCCGACGGTCTTTCAGAAGACACTATCAATCAACGATTTCTATTTTGGTGAAAAAGGTTGGCCGTACCCGATGGGTCATATCTCGTTCGTCGGAAAAATGGATGGTCAAACGCTCAAAGCCGGTGCGCCGGCCATTGCCCCAGGCTGGTCCCTCGACCTGATGGCCAGGCATTCGCTCGATTTCTGGTTGACGTCAGAGGATCTTCCCGATCCACGAAACCGCGTGACAATCAATCGGCAAGGCGAAATCGTATTGCAATATCGTCCCAACAACGAAGAGGGCCACTTGCGTTTGATCGCCAAGCTCAAGTGGCTCATGAAGCGGCAATCGAAATGCCGGGAGCATGGCCACGAGTGCCACCAAGGGCTGTTTGCCCGGAATTTGTTTGTCGGACAACGAATCCCGCTGGCCGGAGTGGCACATCAGGTCGGCACGATTCGATTTGGGAGCGATCCCCAGTCCAGCGTACTCGACGTCAATTGTCGCGCTCACGAAGTGGACAACTTGTACGTCGTTGACGGGAGTTTCTTCGTCTCCAGCGGGGCCGTCAATCCGGCTCTGACCATCATAGCCAACGCTCTGCGAGTGGGCGATCATCTGGCCGAGAGACTGGGATCTACCGCGCAAACTTGTCAGGCCCCAGGTTCGGGTGAACGAATGGTGGTCAGCGGGAGCCTTCCGCAGACTGTCGTTGAACGATGTGCGGCGAGAAACACGGAGATTCATGATGTGTCAGTTTGAACGGAATCTGGTATGGGGCCAGTGTTGCGGCGAGCCGTCCCTGGCCGATTGCTCGGCGTTCCGCTCCGGCAGTTGCGCAATGCGAAGGCTCCGTCTCGCGGTGTTGCTCATGTGCGCATCGATCGCCGCACTGTGGTTGGTGCTGTTCGCAAGCAGCGTTGCGCTTGGCCAGCAACCCCTCGATCGACGCCCCTCGATCACCGCAGTGGAGCGGATCGAAATGACGGTCGGCGATATGGATCGTTCACTGCGGTTCTTTACCGACGTACTGGAGTGCGAAGTGATACGGGATGTTACTGCGATGATCCCGGGCGAGCGAGAACTGGTCCAAGTTGCAAACACGCGAATCAGGCAGGCCGATTTGAAGCTGGGTGACGAATACCTGCGACTGACGGAGTATCTCGATGATCGAGGCGACCCAATGCCCGCCGATTCGCGTGGCAACGACCATTGGTTTCAGCATGTAGCAATAATCGTCAGCGACATGGATCGGGCGTACGCAAAATTGCGCGAACACAAGGTGAAACATGCATCGTCCGGGCCGCAGACCCTTCCAGAATGGAATCTCAACGCTGCTGGAATTCGGGCATTTTACTTTCGCGACCCCGACGGGCATTTTCTGGAGATATTGAAATTTCCAGAAGATAAAGGGGATGCAAAATGGCATCAGGTGAGCGACCGGTTGTTCTTGGGGATCGATCACACGGCGATCGTCGTTTCAGACACGGACGAGAGTCTCAAATTCTATCGCGATGAATTGGGATTGAGCGTGGCTGGGGAAAGCGAAAACCACGGCTTCGAGCAGGAACACCTCAACGGCGTATTCGGAGCGCGACTGCGGATCACCACATTGCGAGCGCCCGCCGGACCAGGCATTGAACTGTTGGAGTACTTGTCGCCAACAGATGGCCGTGCGATGCCGTCGCATGTCCGCCCTCAAGACATCCTGTATTGGAAGATCCACCTGGCCGCAGACTCGAAAGCCAGAGTCACAGCGGGTTCAAGTGGCTTCGCGACTGTTGTTCTGCATGATCCGAACGGACATTGGTTGAGCATTCGAACACAACAAGGAACCCAACGATGAAAGCGATAGCCGTGTTTCCTCATGACCGTCAAGTGAAACTCGTTGAAGTTCATCCACCGTGGGTGATGGGGCCCAACAGCGTCAAGTTACAAGTGCTCGAAATCGGAATTTGCGGGACGGACCGCGAGATTTGCCGGTTTCACTACGGAACGCCCCCGAGTGGCCAACAGCACCTGCTGATCGGACACGAGATGCTCGGTCGTGTGGTCGCTGTCGGTGCGGGCGTCAGCCGAGTGCTCCCTGGCGACCTGGTGATTCCGATGGTGCGCAGGCCTTGCCCGCACGACTGGTGCGTCGCTTGCCGCAGTGGCCGGCAAGATTTCTGCTACAGCGGCGACTTCACGGAACGGGGAATCAAGGACCAGCACGGTTTCATGACAGAGTGGGTCGTT
>DAOLCX010000059.1:0-8584 GCA_035327685.1 Pirellulaceae bacterium
CTGGTGGTGCTGCGATGGAAGTCGGGTTCATTTGAATCTGGTGCTCAGGTCGTCGTGTCGCCACTCTCTCAGATGGCACCCGGCATTGAGGTACAAATTGGCAATGGGCCCGCGCCCGCGGACGAATCAGTTGCGCCGAGAGATGTACCCGGCAATGCGAACAGCTTATCTCGAGAATCTGACGTCGGCACTTAATAGGAACCTGGTGATATGAGATCTGTGGTACGCTGGGCGATCCGCAATTCGCCGGCGATGAACACGTTCCTGGTGGCCCTGTTGGTGGTTGGCGCCGTCAGCATGATCATCATGCGTCGTGAGGTATTTCCGAACTTTGAGTTGGAAATTGTCTTGGTGCGCGTGCCCTTTCCAGGCGCCACACCGGCCGAGGTAGAGGAAGGCGTCTGCCAGAAGATCGAGTCGGCAGTCGCCAATTTAGATGGAGTGAAGAAAGTCACTTCCCGAGCGGGCGAGAATTTCGGCTTCGTTATTCTGGAATTGCACGGACACGTTCGCGATGTGCAACGTGTCCTCAATGATGTCCGTTCGCAAATTGACCAGATTCGCAGCCAATTGCCACCCACGGCTGAAGATCCGCTGGTGCAGCAGATCATCTTTCGCTCACCCGCCATTACCTTGGGCATCATCGGCCCACCTCCAGCCGCCGATCCTACAGAGCGATTGGAGCAAGAACGTCAATTGCGCGACCTGGCAGAAACCATCCGCAGCGACTTACTGGAACTCAAGGCCACTCGGCCAAGCAGTACGCTCCGCGCGATGTTTGCCCCCTTATTTCAGCCCTCGGGCCCAGCGGTCACGGCGGCGGACGTGGTCAATGCCAAACCGTTTGAGATCTTTGTGGAAGTGCCTGAATCGACGTTGCGCGAATACGGCATGAGCTTGGCGCGATTGTCGAGCATCGTTCGGGCGCAGAACATCGAGGTCCCGGCTGGCAAATTGGAACTTTCCAGCGAAGAAGTCCTATTACGCGGAAACGTCAAACGCACGACGGCTTCCGAGATTGCAAACATTCCGGTGCTGACGCAACCGAATGGCGATGCCGTGCTGCTTGGTGATCTGGGAGTCGTAATCGACGGATTCGAAGAGCGCGTTGCGATCCACCAGATTAACGACCGCACTGGATTGGCGCTTCGTATTTCGAAGACTGCCAGTGAGGACCTATTCACCATTGTGGAGTCCGTGCGCGAATACGTTGCCAACAAGCGCATTCCGGCCGGTTATGAAATCCGCATGTGGGGTGACGTGTCCCTTGACGTGCAGGATCGCTTGCGAATGCTGACAACCAACGGAATCACAGGACTGATTCTGGTATTCCTTTCATTGGCAATTTTCTTGGAGTTGCGACTGGCCTTTTGGGTCGCGTTGGGAATTCCAGTCGCGATACTCGGCGCGGGTTTTATCCTGCTCATGGCCGGGCAGACTCTGAACATGTTGACTTTATTTGCATTTTTGATGGCATTGGGCATTGTGGTCGATGACGCCATCATTATCGGAGAAAACATCTACGCCAAACGGCAGATCGGGTATGGGCCCATCAAAGCCGCCATTGAAGGAACGATCGAGGTTATTCCCAGCGTTGCAGCTTCGGTGGCCACCACGGTTATTGCCTTCGCACCGTTGATGTTCGTCGCAGGTGTGATGGGGAAATTCCTGGCGGTCCTGCCATTTGCGGTGATCGCGATGCTCATCCTGTCTCTGCTCGAAAGCATTTTTGTGCTTCCCAGCCACTTGGCACATGACAACAACATGTTCATGAGGATGATGGGCTCTTTGTTTTATTTGCTCAAGCCCTTGTTGATTCCTTTGGCGTTGATGCAACGGATCGCCACACGTGGGCTGCAATGGGTGATCGATAGTCTGTACACGCCGCTGTTAGTGTGGTCCCTGCACAACAAACGGATCGTGCTTTCTACGGTCGTCGGCTTGTTCTTGGTCGCCGCCGGTTTGATTCTGGGTGGCATCGCTCCTTTGTCCGCTTTTCCAAAAATCGATGGTCGCGAAATCACCGCCAGCGTGGTATTCCCGGATGGAACGTCGGTCGATTTTGCCCTGTCCGCGTCGCAGCGTTTGACCGAAGCCATTCGAAAAGTCGATCGGGAAATCGAAGCCGAGTTCGGCTCGAGTGTCGTTGTCAACATCTACGAACGGATTGGCGAGGTGGGAAACGCGAATTTGGGACCGACGGGCGTTACCAACGGCAGCCATGTGGCTTCCGTTGAAGTGCAATTGGTGTCTGCCGAACACCGTCCCTTTATCAGTTCGGATGACATTATCGCCCGTTGGCGAGACAAAGTCCCCAAAATTCCTGGGGCGGAGATCCTCAAGTTTGGATCCCCTACCATGGGCCCCGGCGGGATGGCCATCGAATTCCAGATCCTGGCAGATGAACGAGGTATCCCTTATCTGGATGAAATCACTCACCAGTTCAAATCCCATTTGGCTCGGTTGGAGGGTGTCCACGACATTGAAGACAATGCGCGTTTGGGTAAATGGGAATCGGTCTTGTCGGTCAATGAATTAGGGCAAGCCCTCCGGTTAACCCGCGACGATTTGCTGCGCACGGTGCGCGGGGCCTTTTTCGGCGAAGAAGTCATGCGCTTTCAACGAGGTCGGCATGAAATCAAACTCATGCTGCGCTACCCAAGGGCTGATCGACAGACGATGGAATCGCTTTCCGAAATACGCATCCGCGACGGCAATGGCATCGAAAGGCGGCTAGGTGATGTCGCCAATATTGAATTCCGCCGCGCCTACGCGACGATCAATCGCCTCAACCAGCGCCGTGCCGTCACCATCTCGGCGGATGTCGATCGCAAAAAGGCTGTTCCCTCGGAAGTTGTGGCCGAATTGCAATCCGAGTTTATTCCCCAGGTCCTCAAGGAATTCGAAGAAAAATACGGTGCCAACTTTGGTGTGACCTGGGAAGGTGAGCAGCAAAACACCCAAGAGTCGATGAGCAGCATGTTCAAGGGATTTGTCGTTGCGTTAATGTGCATGTTCGTGTTGTTGACTCTGGAATTTCGCTCTTACACTCAACCGTTGATCATCATGTCGATCATCCCCTTCGGATGGATTGGCGCGGTCATGGGGCACGCGCTGCTGGGTTTGGATGTCTCGATGATGAGTCTGTTTGGATTGATCGCCTTGACGGGAGTTATCGTCAACGATTCGATTGTGCTCGTTGATTTCATTAACCACCGCATCCGCGACGGTATGAGCCTGAATGAAGCCCTCATCTCGGCCGGAAAGCGTCGGCTGCGGCCGATTTTATTGACTTCGCTGACGACTGTTGCAGGCTTGATCCCGATGTTGCTGGAACGCTCGTTACAAGCGCAGGTGTTGATCCCGATGGCTTGCAGTCTGGTCTTTGGCCTGGCGACGGGAACGTTGTTGATTCTGATTTTGGTACCGATTTTCTACCAAATGTATGCACATACGCTACAGTTTTTCGGAATCCCTCTATGTGCCTTGAATAACAACGGCGATCACCACGAGCAAGGAGTGGCGGATGAGCCTCTTTTGGAGAATGCCGTAGTCTAGTGGACTGCGGCGAATAAAAAACAGGGTGCCATGTCAGCTTGTGACAATGGTCAGCCTGGAACAGGCTGACCCATGTTGATAGCCGCTACTTGCCATCGCGGCGGGCCTGTGCGCGGCGGTTAGCCGCAGCGACGTGGGCCTTAATCTTTCGACTTCCACCAGCAGCGATTCGATTGCGGTGAGCCTTATCCTTGGCAGACGCGTTTTTCCGACCGACGACACCGGGACGGGCCAACGATGTCGTGTGGTCTTTTTTGGTTTCTCGCCGGACTTCTTGATCCTTCTCATTTTGAAAGGCAACCGCGTCTTGCCGGGCCAACATCCGCTTGCGAGCCTTCGTCACCTCGGGAGGCTTCACACCAGAAGGCGACGCTTTTTTTGCTTTGGCCTTTTTCTTAGTTTTCGTCGGCGGTGACTGTGCAGATGACTCGTTGGGCGCGCCCGCCGCCGGAGCCGATGATTTGGCCGCGCTCAACTCTTTTGACCTGGCCTTGCGGTTGATGCTCCGTTGAGATTTCTTTAACTCGGTCTTCGTGATCGACCGCTGAGCGCGTTGCACGATTTTTCGATCCGATCGTTTAAGTTTCGTTTGCTGCGGAGCGGAAGGAACCTCAGTACTCATCTCACTCAAGTGCGAGGAAATGCGCGCCAGCGCTGCGTCAAACAACTCTGACTTTTCCTGACTGCGAGCGTTGGCCAGATTCTGTCGCCGCCCCAATTCTCGCTGAGTGCGCCGCTCCTGGCCTCGTGACACATCCCGCCATTTATCGCGCAACGTGCGGGCGCGCGTTTGCCATTGAGTCAGCTCCTGACGGCTGAAACCAGCCAACTGATCGGGTAAACTGGCCTGAATAACTTCCAGTTCGTTCGCATCGCACAATGACTTCGCACGTTTCAATTCTGGATGTACCTTTGCCATGATGTTGTTCCTCAATTCGTTCTAACGACCGGTTGGACCTGGAAGTTGTCAATTTTCATTCAATTGCCGCTGCTGATTACGCGTAGCTCCATTGCTCGACCAGTTCTGGACTGCGACACGGACATCACGCATTATAAGCGACCGAGTTGAATCTACCAGTGGACGAGCGCCAGCGACGGCCAACCGACAGATGGTGGGCCATCGGCCATAGCAACGAGATCGTCATCCAGGTTGACAACCCGTCTTGATCTCGAAGGGAAATTCCTCTTCGCAACTGGCGTCCTCGCGCAGTTCCACGCGCACCGAAACGGACCAACGGATTTGAAATAGGCTCCCTCGGAAACTCAGGGGACACGGCGGCAATGGGCAATTCAGCCGCAACGTTTTGGCGGTCAACCCATCCTGTAGGGACAATCCTTGACGATCCAAAAAGCAAACTCCCTGGTCTTCGTCTCCCTTGCCAATCGTTTTCCATTGTACGCGGGTTTCGATAGTCGACACGGTGGCTGAAGTCGCAGGTTCCACGCGAATCACGCAATCGAGTTCATCGCGCGGTCGATACGAGGCCTGCAGATTCTGAATTGAGATTCGAACCGGCCCGCGACGCGACACAGCAGTGCTCACGAAGGGAGAGGTTGCACGATAATCGGAAAATCCCGCTCGAACCGCGGCCAACCTCGAATGCTGGCTGAGACGATAATTGTCCATTGAACTCGATTATTCTCCGCAGCAAAACTATGCATGGCATCGGCAGGCACGGTCAAGCCGAACTGACACTGAAACGGCTCAGCCACCTCCACGCCCCGCTGGCGAAATAGCCGTTGCTCAACGACTCTCTTGACCTCAGTCCGAATGTTCGTGCCCTGGCTATAGGTCACGCTTTCTTCACATATTAGCACGACTTCCAGCAACTGAAGCCTGATTTGACCAGGTTGCCGCAAAAAAACGTCAACTACCTGGCCGGGGAACAGTGGATAGCTGGAGATTTCCAAACGTGTTGGACCAAAAGCTACAAAACCCAAAAATCGGACAAAGAACCGATATACGGACCAAGCCGCGACGGGGATGCAACATAACGCCGCCCCAATGACCCATCCATCGATCACGCCTTTTGAATAAGTGTGGTACGCCGACCAACCCAGTACGGTCAACATGCCCACAGAAACCAGGCTCGATACGGCAGCCCCAATCATCCACCCCCAATCGGGATTCCTGCCGACGAGTCGATAAGCCAAAACATCGCCAGGCAATACCCCGGCGGCCGGAGGAACCGTCGGCAATCGGTGCGCCGTTGGCCCCAGTTCGTTGATCAGCAAGATGTCTTTTCGATCCGGCGGTGCTTGTTTTCGACTGGGACCCAACGCGGCCACTTTCCAGATCGAACCAGCCATCCAATTGACGCCGACGCCAATCAACGCCAATCCGATCAATACACGCACGGAGACTTCGACGATCGAGTTACCTGCCTCAGTCCCGTCACCGCTCGCCCCGCCGCCATCCGGAGTGTTCCAGGCTGCCGCAGTCATCACCAGCAGGACGAAGCCACCCAAAACTGAAGCCAGCGCTAAAGATCCGACAACAACGCCCGCCCAGCGCTCCCAGGAGGAACGACTGAACGCCTTGCGGCCGGCATATAGGAACCAACTCCACCGATTCAAAGGTCACCGAGGCGTCTTGGCGTCGCGCCGTCGAAAGCCGATAGCTTCCACCGCGCGATAAACCTCATCCAACGTCTTTTCGCCGAAGTTAGTGATACTCAACAATTGCTCTGGCGTAGAATTGAGCAAGTCGCGGACGGTAAAAATGCCGCGCTCTTCCAGACAATTCGTCGTCCTGACGGCCAGACCAATTTCTGCAGTGCTCATGTCCAGCTTCTGCTGTTGCTGACGAAAAGCTTCTTCTTCCGCGCTTAAAGGTATTCGTGTACGTGCCATGGGGTTCCCTCCCAATCTATTCATACCGTAAATAGCCAACGACAACTCTTGCCGTTTAGCGGACAGACTATAACATAATCAGTGGGTTTGAGAATTGGGGAGATCAATTGTTTGTCCGACTACGCGACACCGTATCGCTGACCAACAGATGCTAGCAGGAAACACTCGATGAGCCATACAGGGCCGATTTCAAACACAGGGCCGTTTTCCAAGGAGGCCATTCTCGCCCCCCTCAACGAACAACAACGCTGCGCTGTGACCACCATCGAAGGTCCTTTGTTGGTTCTGGCTGGACCAGGCAGTGGCAAAACGCGCGTCGTCACGCACCGCATCGCTTACATGATCGATCAAGGCGTATCGCCGCGCGACATCGTCGCACTGACTTTCACCAACAAAGCTGCTGACGAAATGCGGACACGCCTACTGGAACTCGCACCGGACCAACCGGTGTGGATGGGGACCTTTCACCGATTTTGCTCGCGCCTGTTGCGAACCTATGCTGGTCTGGTCGGACTGAGTGAAAACTTTACAATTTACGACACCGACGATTCGCGCAAACTGCTGAAAGAGGCCGTGCAAGCCGCTGATATCGACTTGCGACACTACACACCGGACGCCATCTTCGAACAGATCGGGAAACTGAAACACGTCGGCATCACCAGCGAACAGTTTCGCCCCAACCCAGGAAGCCAGATGCACCGAATTTTAGAGCAGGTGTATCCCCGTTATCAACAGATGCTCCGTTGGGCCAACGCCGTCGATTTCAATGACCTCCTGCTGCTAGTCGTTCAGATGCTGATCGAGAATCCGGAACTGCGACGTTCACTGGATCGACGGTACGCTTACATGTTGGTGGATGAGTATCAGGACACCAACACCGTTCAGTACAAGCTGATACGTTTGTTGAATCAAGAGATCCAAAACCTGGCGGTGACAGGTGATCCCGACCAGTCGATTTACGGCTGGCGCGGAGCCAATATCCGGAATATTCTCGACTTTGAAAAAGACTACAAGAATTGTCAGGTGGTACGACTGGAACAAAACTACCGCAGCACGAAATCCATTCTGACTGTTGCCGACCAGTTGATCATGAATAATCACCACCGCAAACACAAAACGTTGCGGACAGACAACCCTCCCGGTGCACCCGTCCGGTTTGTGGAACATCTGCAACCCACAGATGAAGCACGCCAGATTGCAGCAGCGATTGCCACTGAAGTTGCTGACGGTCGCAGACAACCACAAGACTTTGCGATCTTGTACCGCACGAACTTTTTGTCGCGGGCACTCGAACACGCGTTGCGCGAGGCCGGAATCCCTTATCAAATCGTTCAAGGATTGGAATTCTATCAACGCCGTGAAATCAAGGATTTGCTGGCCTATTTGCATCTGTTGAACAACGAGTCAAATTCGTTGGCTTTGGAACGCATCATCAATGTCCCACCGCGCGCGATCGGGACGACGACGATGAAGAAACTCAAGCGTTATGCCCTTGAATGTGGCGTCTCTCTGTTGGCAGCAGCGCGGCAAGCGGGTGTCGTGCCGGGATTGAACAAGGCAACTTCAGTCAAAGTTTCTCAATTCGTGGCGACTTTCGACAAAATTGCCGAGTCCCGACACCAGGCCGTGGGAGACATCCTGGCCGCCGTCCTTCGCGAAACCAGTTACCGCGATTGGCTCGTGGAAGGCAAAGGAGGCGGCGAAGAAGGACACGAACGGGCCAGTAACGTCGATGAATTATTAAATGCGGCCGTCGAATTTGACATGCAGCATCCCGATGATGGTGGATTGGAAGCGTTTCTGGAGCAAACCGCGTTGGTCAGTGATACCGACGCCTGGGAATCGACGTCCAACTACGTGACCTTGCTCACGATTCACGCCGCCAAGGGACTGGAGTTCCCTGTCGTTTTCATCATTGGACTGGAGGATGGATTATTGCCCCACGAACGAAGCCAGAACGATCCCATGCAATTGGAGGAAGAACGTCGCTTGTTGTTTGTCGGTATCACACGCGCACAGCAGGAATTGTGTTTGAGCCGATGCTACAAACGCGGGCACCAAGGATATGAGAAACTGGCTATCGCCAGCCGTTTTTTGATGGAACTTCCTCGGCATGTGATGGACATGGGGACTCTCGATGGTCACATTGATTGGGATGCGATCGACGACGCCT
>DAOLCX010000060.1:0-8544 GCA_035327685.1 Pirellulaceae bacterium
CGAAATTCGGTATAGGCTGTTGGCATTACGTTTGAACCGACGGCGTTCGGTGCGCTCGCGGTTAAACACGCGCACCGTCTTGATTTCGCCAAAGGATTCCATCAACGTCTGAAAGACCTGTGCCATGCCATCCATTTCCCGTTGGGTCGAACGTTTCATTCGCTGAGAAAGCGACTGGACGACATAGGCACCCAACGGCACGATGACCAACGAGACGATCAGCAGCGGCAGAGAAATCAATGCCGCCCCCACCAAACAGGCGATCATCTTCAACGGTTCACGCAGCATTTTTCCATAAAATGCCTGCAACCCTGAACTGACCATCATCATATTATGCGACAAATGCGTCATCATATTCGACGTACCCATCGCATCGATGCGTCGCTGATCCAATTCCAGGGCTTTGCGATAGTAGGTGCGGCGCATATCCATCACCGTTCGATTGGCGACTCGCGCTACCAAGATGGTGCTGACGACTAACAGTATGCCCTTTAAGAGCGACGTCCCCAGCAACCACACCATGGCCCACAACAAGGTCTGAAATGGTGAATGAGGGGCATATCGAGTGATATAGGGCTCGACTGATTCGTAGCGGACCAACGCATTGCGTTCAGCTTCTAATCGGTTTTGAGCTAGATCCATTTGTCGCTGCAGAGCCGGTTGGTCGGTAGCAGCAGCCTGATCGTACTCTTTGGAGAGTCGCGCAATGTCGGCTTCCCAACGATCGATTTGTTGTTGAGTTTCCGACAGTTCCTTTGCGATCCACGTATGTGCCGTTTGGTTTTCCAAGACGATTTCGACAAATGGATAGACTGTCGAAATACTGGCGCCCCATAAAACAGCGATCATCATCGACGACACGATCGCGCCGATGATCGACCAGCGGTAACGAAACGAGCGAACGATAGCGGTAAAAAAGGGTCGCATCCGTGCTTTCCAGTCAAGCTAGCTGACGCCGAGGGGCTGCAATACCTGTGGCGCGATGGTGCCGCAATGACGGCACCAGACGTTCACGTACCATGCCCATCGGTTTTGTAGGTGAAAGATTTGCAAACTTACCGATTCGAGTCAACCACGAATTCACTCTTGAAATAGAAAACTCGGCGCGGTAATTGAAAGAGCGAAACGGTGATCGTAAAAGGCTGGCCGACAAGATGTTCTGGTCGGAATTTGGGGTAAATGTCACCATAGTCAATCTTGTTTAGCGATTTTGGAATTCTAATGGCCACTTAAGCCAGACTGCCAGGTGCTAGCGTCCTGGTCTTAGGGTAGGTTCAATTTCGACAACTGCATTTGAGAGCGTATGTTGCAACTATTATCGACGAACGCCAATTTCATGAGGCGAGCAGTTTTGTATTTTCTGAGCGTGGTGTGTATCGTGCAGCACAGCGGATGCTCATCAACCCGCACCTCCGACACGGCGCGAACCGGAGTTGAGCAGTTACTCATCTCCACCGCTGTCGATCAAACATTAGACCATTTGCCTCTGCCGCCGGTAGAGGGTCGCAAGGTGTTTCTCGATACTCAGTATCTCGAAGCGATCGATAAGGGCTACCTGATTGGAACGCTGCGACAACGTTTGCTTTTGGCAGGAGCCAAACTTCAAAGCACGAAAGAGGACTCTGAAATCACTATAGAAATCTGTTCGGGTGGCTTGGGAACTGACAACTCATCATCGTATGTTGGCATGCCATCCATTACAATGCCGATGCCGTTGCCAATTTCTACACCTGAGATTCGGCTGTACGAACGGACCAACCATTACGGAACGGCAAAAATCAGCATGACCGCCTATTACACGGAAACCGGCGAGTTGATCTACGATAGCGGCCGCGCTCTAGCCCGATCGGATGATAGTCGATGGGCAATCATGGGGATGGGCCCGTTCACTCAAGGGTCGATGCATCAAGAACTCAAGCAACGCCACCGACGGTTTCCACAAGCTCGCGAGCGTCATCGCGAAGATGCCACAATCTACCGCTGATCGATCTCGCCAAACAGTTGTGCGGCCAATGTGATGTGGGCCAGTGCGCGCTGGATACTGGCCTGGACTTCATCGATATAGCCATCAGCCGCCGCTGACCAGGCACGGTTCGTGAAGCGTTCGGCACTGGCGACTTCAGACATTACCTGCGCATACGCGGTCAATCCGAAATGGTCAGCCAGGGCCAGTCGATGATGGGCGAATGAATCAAACGACTCCTGGCAATGTTGTTCAATGAAATCCAGAATCTGTTGTGGTTTCATCGCATCTAGCCCGGCGTTCAGATTCTCTAATCGCTCGACCAGTTCACCAAGCCGTTGGCGAACTTGCGGCAATCCGTCGGCATTGTCCAACCGGGCGCGGTCGGTTTGTCGCTTGGAACAATGAATCATGACGCCACCAACAATTCCCAACAACAAGCCTAGACTGTAAGTTCCCCACGGAATCGTGGACCAGATGGGCCAGGACCGGTTCGTTTCGGCAATCGAAGCCGCTACCTCAACCCCAGCTGACGTGAAATCACTCGCGCGGAGTTGTTGGTCATCGACTTTCGTCGGCCTGGCGTGTTTAGTTTTCGGGTGCTGCCATCCAGAGTCTAACCACGCCACCGCTGCCACAGCGCCGATAATAAATCCGGTCCACAAACAAGTTCGGCCAGCCATCGACAATACCGTGGGTTGCATCGTTAAAACCTTCCCATTAGAAGCCGCGCATGTTCAATATGATCTGGTTGAGCGCAAAACCCACTCCCATCAGTGATTCACCAACAATCAACCCCGCCGCAATGGGAATCCCGATTTCATATCCAGCTTTATTGCCCAGCACGGCATCCGAAATCAAACGGATAAGATTGCCCACTGAGTAGGTCAACACGATCGCAAAGGGCATATAAAAGCCCAGAGCAATCAAGACTCCGATGCCTCCGAGACCGGACAGTGCCAACAGTAACCCCAATGCGCCCCCTGCCACGTATCGATAAGTCGGCGCATCGTGATCGACCAACAACTGCATGGTATCGGCCAAGGCGGTGGCTTGCGGAGCGGGCAAGCTGTCACTGCCAATCGTACGGTATTCGTGCAACAAGAACATTAACAAGATGACAATAATGGGCCCCAGCCAGCAACCGACCAACTGGGCCAGTTGTTGCCGTTTCGGTATGGCACCTACCAGATAACCTGCCTTCAGGTCGAGCATCATGTCACTGGCCTGGGAGATTGCCAAACAGATGGCTGTACCCACGGTGATCGCGCACAGAATCGTGTTGACTCGATCCAAGCCGCCCCGAGTCACCAAGATCATCAATGTCACTGCGATCAGGGTCATACCCGATAGCGGAGACCAATTCGTTCGGCCCACACATTCGGCCACAATCACACCGGCTATCCAAATCCACAAGACGCCCAGGCCAGTCAACAACACAGCGCGCCCCCAACCCAGTTCAGAAGAACTCTGGAATGCAATCCACACTAGAATTACCGAGGATGCGGCGATCGCCACAAACAGCCAGCGAATGGGAAGTTCATCTCCCGCATATGACTTTCCCCCGACTTCGATCTGGCCGCGAGAACGGAGGGATGCGAAGGCGCCGCGAATCATCGGAAACGCGGCAATGATCCCACCGATGGCGGCGCCGATCAACATCCCAATTCCCGTGGGTCGATACAACGAAACTCGCATCACGTTTGGATTTGGTAAGGTCAAAGCAAGTCTGCCATCCACCCAAACGTCGGGTTTCCACTGCAAAAATCCGTACAAAATCGGCCCAATCACCAAGTAACACAGGAATCCACCGGCTCCAAACCATAGACCACCGCGCCCCGACAAATAGCCCACCGCGACAGTCATCACCGACAGTTTAAAAACCAGGTTCAACATCGAGGGCGCCCCCCATTGGTGGCCCGCGTCCCAGTGTGGATCGTCACCCAACCACATGACCAAGACGCCGTGAATCGTGGCCGAGACGACGATTCCACACAACAACAGCATAGCTTTGCGCACGCCAGACCCTGGTGACTTGAGAATGACCGCGACTGCGATGCCGCCAGGGTAGGCCAAACGATTAAGGTCGATCATCTGTTTTCGCAGCGGAATTACAAATGCCAGGCCTAACACGCAACCCGTAATTGCCGCCAACATCAGCAAAGGCACATTGGGTGAGGCTAACGACGCAAATTCCTCTTTGCGGCTCAAGATCAAAATCGCCGGCAGCGAGAACATAATGCCTGCTGAGGCGCCATTCACGGCTGATGCAATCGTCTGATTAATATTGTTTTCGACGATGCTGCGACGCCGCAAAACACCGCGCAGCACGCCCCATCCCAAAATCGCCGCCAATTCCGAACCCTCAATGGAAAAGCCGACAATCAGCGCCGCGTACGCGATGGAAACAGCGATCAAGGAGCCGATCAGCCAGCCGACAATCACAGCCGTCCAGGTGAACTCGGGATAAGGACCTCGGATAATAGGAATCTCGCCTCCGTTCACTTGTGTTCCCATGCCGTCACTCTCCCTCAGATGCTAGTGGTGATGATAGCGCAGCGATTGCCTCCTGCGCTGACCGGACAATCTCATTCATGTCAGGGGCATTGCCAAAGCGGCGCACGATTCGATGCAATTCACTGATGTGCCGGGGATTGCCGGCCGTGGGCGCGGCGCGAATGTGATCGATCAGCATCCGCAGCTCAGCAATATCGTTAGGGAGCGCCAGCATTTGTTCCAGTTCCCATGCGTGTTCCCGCGCCAATGTCCTGATGTATTGATCGCCGTCACTTTCAAAGGCCGTGCGCTCTGCTGCGCGAAAGGCCATCACCGCCTGTTCAAAACGGCGCTCATTTTCCAATTGCCAAGCGTCAATGAACAGTCGCTCGGCAGGTGAATGCAAGCTGGTGGATTGGCCTTGCCGGGCGTGGTGTAAAAGGAGTTTGGTTTGAGCGGATTCGCGCAGAGCTTGCAGTTCTTCGAGCCGAGGATCTTGAGTTTCCAGTCCACGTTCCATCGTTGTCAACAGAGACTTGGCGCGACTCCAAGCCGCCGGTTCTGTGGATTCTAATAAAGTCCTGGCCGGGGCGAGTATATCCCGTTGGCCCCACAGCCCTCCCAACCAGGCAACGGTGGCGAACACCAACAACATGGCGGTGGCCACTCCCGCTCCCAGCAACCATTTCTTCAGGTGCGAAGGATGAGGCTGAACTTGACTGCGCCGCAGCAACTGACGGGCGGATTCGCGATCGGATTGGGCGTTTAGCGGCGTGAACCCTCCAGCCAATCTGGCCAAGGCAGCTTGCCCCGATTCATCTAACGATCGCCATTCCTCCAAATAGGCTCGAACGGAAGCCGCCGAATGCGGGCGGTGTTTGGCCTCCGGTTGCAACAATTGTCTTACCAACTGGTCGATATACACAGGGCAATTCAGTACCAGGTCGGCCACGCGCGGCGACTCGTTGAGCGATTTATTCTTGACCATCCGCGTCAGCGTTTCCGGAGGACACGGTAGTTGGCCGGTGAGCATTTCGTACATGATCACCCCCAACGAGTACAAATCGGAACGTTCCGTCGGCTCACCGGCGATATGTTCGGGTGCCAAATAAGCAATCAACTCCAGGTCTCTTTGGACGCGATGATGCCAGGACTTCTTCTTGCGACGATGGTAGCGGAGATCCGTGATTCTGACTTGACCGTCGGAATCAAACAAGACCTTTTCGGGGGTGATCTTCAGATGCAACAGGCCCTGGCCATGGATGTACTCAAGCCCTGCCGCGACTTGTCGCGCGATATCGACGACCTGCTCGACACTCAGTTTGCCACGTCGGGAGAGCATTTGTGCCAACGATTCGCCAGACACCAACTCCATGGCAAAAAAGACCTGTTCGCCAGCTACACCCGCGCCAAAATTCCGAACCAAATTGGGGTGGCGCAGTTCTCGCAATAAAGCGAACTCTGCTTGCAATTTCTCCAAGGCTCGCTGCCGATCGCGATGAGGCGGGATGGTGATGAACTTGAGAGCGACCTCGCGATTCTGCTCGATCTGCCTGGCGCGAAACACATGGTGTCGTCGGTGCCGCCCCAATCGTCGCTCAACATAGAACGGTCCGATCATCGTATTTTCGAAATCGACCCGCATGAGTTCCTCGCCGAGACTTCAAAACAAAAACGACCGGGCAGTTAGTTCCTCCACCCGGCCGTTTGTTTTACCATGAATCGGAATCCGATCGGACTAGCGCAGCGCGTTGTCCGAATCGTCATAAGACCGCCGGTCGCTGGAGTGCCAAAGCGGCAGCCCCTGCATCGCCCGTTGCGCCAAAATATCTACCTTTTCTAATGAACCAGGTAACGCACGGGTTGAATCGTAATCCGATTCAGAGACTTCATCAGGTTCATAGTCCCATTGTCCATTACGAATCGCATCCAGCACAGATTCTGTCACAGCAATCTTTCCTTTCTGTATGAATGTTATCAATCGATGACTTTCCCTCTCCGGTAACGACTGATTGTCTGAAGGCCACGCTCCCAGTCCCATTCGTTTGCCCGTGCGGCCCCCAACATCATCGCGTCCAATGCGAAATACGGTCCCCGCCAGCACCTGCTAGCGTGAATTTAAACCTCAATATGTCCGTTTTTTTTCAATTGTCAAGTTTTTTTCACAAACCACAACTGATCCATCAATTTTTCAAGGATTCTTCACTTGCAACGTGCATGCGGAGGCTGGGTAACGGTGCAGCGCAACCGCTCTCGGACGCTGGCGGAAATGCGCGATGGAAGACCAATTGTCCTCAATTGTTCATCGTTGGGCGATGGTAAACCCAGCCAGGGCTTCGAACATTTGAGGACCATGGTTCCAAAATGTTGTGAACTGTTACGGAGCCGTCAAGGTTTTCGTCTGTGATCCTCCCCAATGCTCAACGCATTCGGCTATTGGAATTTCATATCGCACCACAATCGACAAACAGCCCGGAATGAGTGAAGTACAAGTCTCCCAAAATCGACGTTGAATCCAACCGGCTGAACTCCGCGACCAGTTGTCGGTAAGCGGCGATTTGCTCTCTGTACTTTTCCGCTTGACGCGACACCTTACTGCCTGGCAGTACGTCGGTCTTGAAGTCAATCACATGAGCGGCAACTGGCCGACGTCCTTCTGAGATCGTAATCCATCGATCGATGACGCCCTCCGTCATTTGACCTTGGCGAATCCTGCCAGCCAAGCGCCGCTCATTGGCAACCGACACACTCAGCGCCTCCGTCAACGTTGGCGGCAATGTGGATAGTCGGCTGACGACCCATTCCAGGTATGCCGCGCGATCGAAAACCCGACGTGATTCCGTCTGCCTCAACACTGCCAACACTGCCAGGTTTAATTCGCGACGCTGGCTGTCCGACAATCGCTCTTGATCGGCGATATCGACCACCCATGGGACAAGACTGTGCGATCCGCTGCGGCTATGTCGTTCGCCAATTAATTTCCACGACGCGTCATCTAGCCAATCGATCCGAGCTAAACAGGCATGGACCAAACTCCCCAAGGACTGTTTGCCACGCCGTTCCAAGTAGGTTGAGAAACGCGGGATGCGGTGCCAAGCTGTGGAAGCACTGGCCGCCTCAAAAACAGTGGCGGGTGTTTCTGCCGAGGAAACTTGTCCACCCGACAGCGGTCCACTAAAATCCGGACAATGTCTGGGCAGATAAAACTGATCGTTAACAGGCAAGTCGGACTCCCCTTGTTTGCCGACCGGCAAGCGCTGGAACCAATCGGGTTGGCCACACTCGTACAATATGCCGTTGTTCTCTTGTTCAGCAGCCAATGTGGCCAACACCACACCAGTTGGGCTGCTTTGTTTTGAGGTCGCCCTTTCCGGAACGAATATCCGCAGCTCTCGTGCCGCGCGAGTGAACAGCACATACAACACACACAATGCATCGCGGACTTGCAATTGTTGTGCCTTTTCGAACATGGCCTGAACCGAAGCAGACAAGTAAGTTCGTTTGGCTTCATTCACCCAACGGCAGATGCGATCGATCGGTTGATCGGGTGCCGGGCGATGACTGACAAACGGGGGGTGAGTCGGTGACCAGCCATTGGTTTGATCCAGCATCGGCGCCAGCACAAAGTCAAATTCCAACCCTTTGGCTCCGTGAATCGTCATCACGCGAACCTGTGCGGATGAAGGTTCCGCAACCGGTGCCTCGCGCACAAATCGAGCGAATTGTCCCGGTCGCCCATCGTCCGCATCACCTTGCGACTCAGCCAGTTCGATCAACTGTTGTAGACGAAGCAAGTCTCGTGGCGAGCAACTTGGCGCCAGAATCCGCGCCCACTGTTCGATCGTATTGGCCAATCCGTCGATTGCCAACCGATATCGCCCCTGGGCAGCCGTCGCATGGGCGCGCTGACGGTTTTCTGTCGCCGTCAGCTGGGTTTCCGGGGAAAGGCCAAATACCGTCCCCAACGGTCCATGCGACAAATGAAAACGGGCGGGTCCGTCTTGTGGGTGATCGAGCAACTGAAGCGCGGAGAGGACATGCTCTACGGCCGCGGAATCGGTAAGCGGATTACCGCCCTCTTCGCT
>DAOLCX010000061.1:0-8534 GCA_035327685.1 Pirellulaceae bacterium
AAATTCTCGCAGGTTTGGTTGGGGCCAAGCAATTCCCACGGGGGTTAACGAAGAGCCCCCTCGTGGGAGGAACGATTGCAATTCAGGCCCCTCGCCGCCCCCCACCGCCGTAAGTGCCATCACGCCGGAAAACAACGGCTGCTTTTCTGGTGTTTGCCAAACCACTAAACGATCGGAAAGGGTTGACATTGCCAGCAGGTTCCGCTCACCTACAAACTTAAGCGCCTTGACTTGCTCCCTTCGAGGAGCAGAGTACCTTCCGGCTTCGCGACCTGTCTCAAGATCAATCAATCGCACGGGTTCGGCAATGGTCCGCGAGGGTAGATATTGCCAACTGGTTGAGCTACCCATCAGCAGGCCGCGTTTCGTCAATGTGCTGAGTGGAGGATCCAGTTCGGAGATTGGATTTTCGCCGTACGGCCGTGACTCGCGGGGTTGGCCGAGAACTGCGGCGATCAAGCGACCATCATCACTGATCGCCAGTTGTTGGATCGAGACCCAGGACTGCGACTGGCGATCTTCAACAGGTTCTGATTCCGGCATCACTTCGTCGCTGTTGGCGGGAGCATTGCGTAGTACAAACGACTGAAGTCGCTCCCCCTTCCCATTCCATAAGTAAATCCGCCCCATCGTGTCGCCAGTGACGTACGTATCGATGTCCGCGTGATAAACGATGTCGGTCACGGCCTGGTCGTGGTGGAGCACCACAACTTCCTGTCCGGACTCAATGTCGAAGACTCGCACTCCCCGATCGGACACGGCGCGCAATCCCAGGCCATCGATGTGCTGGACATTGTACCCCTCGAAGTTCAGCATCAGGCGCTGACTGTCCGATGAGAACTTGCAAAACACGTTGGGGGGGAATACTTCGGGGCAATTCAGTTGCATCACCTTCCGACCCGTTAACGTTTCAAAGATACTGACGTCGCCATCAATCATCACTACCGCCACACGTTGCTGGTCTGGCGAGAAGACCGCGCGCACAACCGGCTTACCCAATTCGATCGTGCGAAGTTCGTTACAAGTCTCAATTGCGGCAATCAGCGCTTGGTTGACCTGTGTTTGTTCGGGTTCGCGCCGGGCGGCTTCAATTGCCAACAACAATCCCAAAGCCGGATCGGATTGCAAGGCCAACGTCGATTGTGCGCTCAATTTCAAAGCCTCCGCCCGACGGAGCGCGACCGTTTGACTGTCCAACGCTTGACTTTTCTCGCGGAGCGCGTTGTCCAGTTCCTGCCGCTGGTCAGCCAACGAGTTGTTCGCGTTCAACAATTCGACATTGGCAACTTGGAGTGCAGTGCCTGACTGCACGGCCTGCAGCCGGTGATTCTCCGCCCGGTAGTACAAGATCACGCTCGAGACCAGGCCCACGAGCAGTGCCAACCAGATGGCCGCGGCGGCGGTAACTGCTGCGCGATGTTTGCGGACAAAACGCTGCACGCGATAAGCAATCGAAGGCGGGGCCGCCTGCACCGGTTCGGCTCTCAAGTGTCGCTTCACATCATCGGCCAAAGCGCTGGCGGATTCATAACGCCGCATGCGGTCCTTCTCCAAAGCCTTCATGACGATCCAGTCCAGATCGCCGCGCAATATTTGGCGAAGTCGTTTGGACTCCAGCCGCCGGCTGGCGGCGACGGTGGTCGCGGCCTGCCCCAACGAGGAAACCTTTAAGCTCGGCAAAAGAAATTCCTGGTCGCGGATCAGTTCTACTATTCGGGCCAGTCCGGCCGCGCGAAACGCCTGTTGATCGAGCGGAGTCGAGCCGGTCAGCAACTCATACAGCAAAACTCCCAGCGAATAGATGTCGCTGCGCGTATCGACTCCCAATCCGCTCATTTCCGCTTGTTCGGGACTCATGTAGGCTGGCGTGCCGATCACCTGGCCAAAAGCGGTGAACAGCGTTTTCTCCGAGAGCGGCTGGCTGAGAGCCTTGGCGACTCCAAAGTCAATCACTTTCACCACTGGGCGGCCGTCATACAAAGTGACCAACACGTTCGAAGGCTTGATGTCTCGATGAATGATCCCTTTTTGATGAGCATGTTGAATGGCATCGCAGACCGTATTGAACAGCTCCAACCGCTCGGTGATCGGCAAGCGGTTTTTGTCGCTGAAGGTGGTGATCGGAATGCCGTGAACCAACTCCATCACGAAAAAAGGTCGGCCTTGTTCCGTTTGCCCAGCATCCAAAACACGGGCGATATTCGGGTGGTCCATCATGGCCAGCGCTTGCCGTTCCGATTCAAAGCGGGCGATGACGTCGCGCGAGTCCATCCCGGGTTTAATAATCTTCAGCGCCACGCGGCGCCGGACGGGCGTCACCTGCTCGGCCATGAACACAACGCCGAATCCTCCTTCGCCGATCTGCTGCAGCAATTTGTAGCGGCCGATACTCACGCCCGGTCTTTCAATTGCAGTTTGGATGGAAGCCGTAGGGAGGTCGGCAGGGTTCGGTGGATTGGACAGGTAATCCTCGGGTGCACTTTCATGGTGCAACAATAACTCTTTCAGTTCTTCAAAGAGCTCACGGTCATCTCCGCAAGCGTTTTCGAGAAAACTCTGCCGAGACGGGCCTTCGGCAATCTCCAAAGCGGCATGAAACAGGTTTTGAATCTTCTGAAAACGGTCGGTCATTTGAACTTCCATCATTCGATAACTAACAGGCTTTGGCAATGCTGCCGTCCAACGCGAGGTAACCGTTCACGGTATGGATAGCCACGCTTGGTTCTGGTGCGTTCCGCAAGTCGTCTTGTTGTCGATCGAAACCCTGTGAGTGTCACAGATCGAATCGTCCAAGCTACCATGTTTTGTCGAACGACTTGCTCGACACCCCCTACATTTCGTGAACGGTTACCACGCCAGAAACTGGCGTACTACAATCTCCTATGCGGCGCGAAGGGTGCCAACCGGGTCAAGATTCCCAGTGTTTTTTTGGGATTTGGGCGAATCCTCATCTCAATCGCATCATGTAACGGGATGACGCTCCTCCAAATGCAACAAACGACAAGTATTACCCCGATAATTCCCGGTGTAGCCAGGCTTGAGCAAATCGCCAATGGCGTTTGGCGGTGGATTCCGAGATTCCCAACGCGAGCGCGGCATCCGGAATCGACAGCCCGGCAAAGAACCGCAACTTGACGAGTTCCGCTTGAAAATGATCGGCCTCGGCCAGTTTTGACAATGCATCGTGTACCGCCAGGATCGTTGACGCATCGTCAATCGCTGTCGCTTCGAGACTGTCGAGGTTAATCGGTGCTGGCTGTCCACTGAGACGCTGCCGCCGCAGGCGTTTGCGTGCCCGTTCCACCAGAATCCGGCGCATCGCCTCCGCTGCGGCCCCTACGAAGTGAGCTTCGTTCTGCCAGGCGCGATGTTCTTGAGCGCGCCCCTGATCGGTCAACCGCAAATACGCCTCATGAATCAGCGCCGTCGCTTGCAAGGTCAGCGGGCCGCGTTCGCTGGCCATGTTCGCAGCCGCGATCTTCCGCAGTTCCGCATAGACCATCGGCAACAGTGCTTCCGCAGAATGGCGAGTATTTGGCTGTGTCATCGGATCTAGCCTAAGCCGGTGCTCATACGGGCCCTGGAAAGCAAATGGTGTAAGCGCCACGGGCCGGGGTCGGTTCCATTTTTCGGGCTATAAACTCGACTCGATATACAGACGGTAGCCGAATACATGGACATGACCCCTTGGACCACCGCAAAAATTGTAGAGCGTTGGTTCGAGGTGACAAGCTGTCAACGGTGGACCTTAGAGGGCACAGTTGATCATCGGTGGCCTTCGGAAGGTTATTTGGCGGCAGTTCCTAACCCGCCTTCACCTACATCGACCAAACCTATTGTCGACGGGGTTTTGATTCATGCCCCGCGCCGGCACGTCGTGAATGCAATCAGACTCAAAAAGCAAACTGGTGACGAGTATGCCTCGCGGGCCGGGGTCTGGACCACTTTTCGGGCAATAAACTCGACTCAGTGAAGCGACGATGGTCGAAAACATGGACCTGACCCCTTGGAACCACGGCAGGGTGTGAACGGTTACCCTGTACGGATATAAGCGAACAGGATACTCCATGCGCCATGATTGCCTTCCTGGGGCATATTCTTGTCGGTCGCAGAATGGCATTTTCGTTCTAATCAAGTTAAATTGTAAACGTTCTCAATTGGGCGGCGTAACCGTCTTTCCGCAGTCCGGCTGTCGCGCCGCGTATTGTTCGCTGGAGGTTGAATCGATGTCTGTATTTCCATTCGCAACCAAATCGATAGGGACGGCGTGTTTGGTTGTAGCCATCGGAATCTGTGGTCCTGGTCTCAATTTGATAGTAACCCATGCTGCGTGCGGACAGGATGCGACGGGAGTTCAGTCCCAACGACATGACGAGTTTGACTGGCCGCGCTTCAGGCAGTTACAGCAGAAACGCCAACGCGGCGAGTTGTTAACTCCAGAAGAGGCGGCCATTTTTCGCCGCGCTCAGCAATTGATGCACGAACAAGCTTTGCGACTCGATCCGAATGGCGAGCGCGAGCCGCGTTCGTCCATTGGATTGATCCCGCTGACGGAGATGAGTGCCGAAGATAGGTATCTGGGCGAAGACGGCGGGTTGTACGGAGCCGGAATGAACGAACCGCCGGACGCGCTGCGCGAGGCGGCTCTCAATGAGTTGACCCAGATTGTGCCGCGCGATGCCATCGGTCGCCCCGATCCGCGGGGCTCAATCGGTTTCGTATCGATCAGTATGTCCAATGCCACGCAGGAGTTTTCGTACTTTAAGCGAGTCGCCGACGCCGATCCGGTCAAATCGCCGCGAGTCAAAATCGTGGATTGTGCCCAAGGCGGTCAGGCGATGGCCGAGTGGGTCGATCCTCAGGGGCGGGCCTGGCGCGAAGCAGATCGACGGCTGCGCGCCGCCAAAATCAGTCCACTACAAGTGCAGGTGGCTTGGATCAAACTGGCCAACAAAAATCCGATCGGTGAATTGACTGAGCATGGTAAGAGAATGCAATCCGACACGATGGCCGTGTTGCACAACGCCCGCCAGAGATTTCCCAATCTGCGTATCGCTTATCTCAGTAGCCGCACCTACGGCGGCTATTCCGTGGGTACTTTGAACCCGGAGCCGTTTGCTTATGAAGGTGCGTTTGTCGTGCGTTGGTTGATTCAGGCGCAACTCGAAGGGAACGATGCACTGAATTGCGATCCGGAACGCGGGGTAGTCCGAGCGCCTCTTTTGGTCTGGGGGCCCTATCTGTGGGCGGATGGCGAGACGCCTCGCAAAAGCGACGGGTTGACCTGGCTGGAAGAAGATTTCAGTGACGCGGTTCACCCGACAGAAAGTGGCCGGCGCAAAGTCTGCAATTTGATGATGGACTACTTCAAAAACAACCCCCTGGCGGCCCCCTGGTTTACCGGGAGACGGTAAGTTGCCGCACTGCGCTCGCAACAACGGGCCCAGCCACTATCGATTTCGATCGCGATTCATCGAGAGCATGCCCTTTCGTAACCATTCACGAAATGTAGGGTGCGTCGAGCAAGTCGTTCGGCAATACATGGTAGCTTGGACGATTCGATCTGCGACACTCACCGGGTATCGATCGACAACAAGACGACTTGCGGAACGCACCAGAACCAGGCTTGGCCATCAATACCATGAACGGTTACGCCGGGTTTTTGCACCCGACAAGTTGGCCGTCAGGCGCACTACGGATGGCCACACAAGTGCGAATGGTAAGTTACAATATCCCAAGTCAGACAGGAAATGGCAGATTCCTGCCCTTCAAGGGTCTCGCGGCGCTTCTTCAGGTCAGGCAAGCGCCGTCTATGAGTCCAGGCCTTGTTCCGGTCCTGAACTGGACTCCCGGTACCTTCGGTGGTGCCTTCCCATTCCATGTTGTGATTGAGATGGACATTCACCATCGTGGCTGCCCATCGGGGCCGTGTTCACTGTCGCCACGCGCGTTACAATGCTCTGTGACGTATCAGATACAATGAAGGTGGATGAGTGCAACTTATGCGGGGTTGTAAATTGTTCATTTGCATCGGCCGATTCGCGATCTCTATCGGCATGATTGTGTCTGGACTGGCGACTGGAGTTCAAGCATTCCAGATCCAGGACCCGGTTTCAGCGATGCGTTTACCCAAAGTTTCTCAAGAGGAGATGGCCGAGATGCTAGGGCTTGAATCCGGAGAGTTTCCGTCTTGGGCACGGGTATTGGCAACCAGCTTGCCGAAAACGACGCTGAGTATGCTGGAACTCGATGCAGTCCATCGAATGCGGAATCCGTTGGGAACCGAACTGGCCGCTAGATTGCGCTTGGCCGTAGCCGCAGAGATGGATTGCCCTTATGCCGCCGTACTGGCGAGGCATGACTTGTACCGAGTCGCCAACTCAGAAACGATTGATCTGATGGCGGAGGAAAAGTTCATGGACGTCGGCGAAGCGTTTGCGCGGCGGTTGACTTCATCCGCCAGTCACATTACGGACGCCGAGTTTCAAAGAGTAGTCGATCATTATGGTGTCGAAACCACCGTGGCCATCGTGCATACCGTAGCGTATGCCAATTTTCAAAACCGGCTGTTTTGTGCGCTCGGCCTAACGGCAGACGATTCGAACCAGGGGGTCGTCCAACCTGTGCGTGTCGAGGGTGGGGCCGAGGTGGCAACACCAGCCCGACCGGATTGGGAATCGATCTTTCAGCAACCGCAGCGCGCGGTGCCGGTGGCCAGACCCAAATGGAGTCACCATGGATTTGCGGAGATCGAGTTGTCGGTTCAATCGCAGATGGATCGCGTGCCGCGCGTCCCATTGCCTCCTGACGAGTTGATCGACCGGTTGCCGGAGCCCGCCCGCAGTCGTGCCAGGCGTGTGGTGTGGTCGGCGATCAGCATGGGCTATCAACCTCAATTGACCAGGCCTTGGTTCGAAACGATGCGGACGTTTCAGGAAGAGGCGCAGTTGGATCGGGTCTTTTCGAACTCCATGTTTTGGGTGGTGACGCGAACCAGCGAATGCTTTTACTGAATGGGCCACAGCGAAATGCTGCTCGCGGTCGCGGGCCTGGACACCGAGGCGATTCGGCAGCGAACGATGAAGTTAGCCAGTGGCGACTGGTCGGAATTTGCCCCGGCGGAGCAAGTCGCCTTTGGGTGGGCTACGAAGTTGACGCGCGAGCCGGCGGCGATCTCGGACGCGAACGTCCAGAGTCTGATTGAGACATTTGGCGAAGCGCGGGCCTTGGACATCATCTGGCACATTGCCTGGTGCAATTACATGACTCGCATCGCCGACGCCTTTCAGTTGCCCCTGGAACGCGAAAACGTGTTTGTGGAGTAATCGTCTTTCCGCTGACCGGTTACCCGATACAGAATCCTTCAACTATCCCTTATTCCCCAGTCCTTTTTGCCATCTTGAGAATGGGTGACGGGTCTGTCACCTCGATTTCCCGAACCGTCGATCTCTGGAGCTGGTATGCCATCTGTGGGCGTGCCGACGGGAGGTCGATTGCCGGGATTGAATGACGCGGGATACCCCACCGTGTCCACGATTCCTTCACCAAACACGTTGTGACCGCGTCTTGAGCCCCGGAGTCTATTGATTCTGTACTCCTTTCGGTTCGTGCCCTATTGACTTTTTCTTCGAATTCCTTGAGCCTAAAAAGCACATCGACAGCTCTTAAACTAAACACCTTTGATTGGCACCGGAGTCGTCATGCTGGGCTTTCGTTATCTCAAGTCGCCGCCGACGCGGCATGTGTTGTTGTACAAAAATGGCCAGGCCGTGCGGCAAGGAGCCGGGGTCTCGTTCTGGTACTTCGCGCCCACCGCGACCATCGTCTCGGTCGAACTGGGGAGCGTCGATGTTCCCTTTGTGTTTGAAGAAGTCTCGGCGGACTTCCAAGACGTCACCATCCAAGGCCAACTGACCTACCGCGTGGCCGACCCGCAAAAACTGGTTCGCTTGTTGAACTACTCGGTCGATGTTCACGGTCGCTACCTCAGCGACGATCCCGAAAAACTCAACGATCGGTTGATCCAGCAAGTACAAAAACGGGCCCATGCATTCACGCAGTCAGAGCCATTGCAGTCGCTCCTGCTCCGCAGCGAAGCCCTTTCCGGCGAACTGCTCGACGCACTCCGCGCAACCGAAGTGGTCGCGTCGCATGGGTTGGAAATATTGACCCTCTCTGTACTGAACATCCGGGCCACTCCCGAAATGGCCAAAGCCATGCAAGCCGAGGCCCGCGAGCAGTTGTTGCTGAAAGCCGATCAGGCGGTCTTTGCGCGCCGCAACACGGCGATCGAATTAGAACGGCAAATTAAAGAGAACGAGTTAGACACCGAACGGGCGATCGAAGAAAAACGCCGCGAGGTACGGCAAGCCCAGATGCAAGCCGATGTGGCAATCGAACAGCAACGGGCTGAATTGGTCGAACAACAAGTCGCGAACAGCCGCAAGCTGGCTGACGCGCAACTGGAGACACTGCGCGGCACGTTAGAAGCGCTCAAGCGGGTCGATTGGAAGACGTTGACGGCCGCGGGAGGG
>DAOLCX010000062.1:0-8522 GCA_035327685.1 Pirellulaceae bacterium
TCGGTCGAGTCCCAATGGACGACCGCTGACAATCGGTGGTCCCAAATCATTGTTGGGAAACGGATCGTGCAGTACGGCCCGCGCCCGCTGCGCATCCATGGTCCCTGGCGGTCCAAAATTCGGCGTCATATAACACCCTCCTCCCCCCCACAAAAAAAGGACAGGCATGATCATTACAACTACAAAATGCTGAAAACAACGCTGCTTTTTGACAGATCGCGGAGAATTGGCTGGCTGGCCAAAGTTTTGAGATTCCAGCATCGGTTCAATATCCAAATCTGGTCGTTAGACTTATTCGCGGGTGCGAAAGGTACTGAAACGAGTTTACCGGGGCAATGCCAATGGGCGCTGCTAGCTCCTGGGCATAACATGGGTAACGGCAAGAGTCAGTGGATCTGCTTCAGTGTGCAGGCGGAATGTGTCAGGAGATGATGAGGTGATGAGACTTTGCGGATGGATGATTTTGCTGAGCGGGCTTCTCGGATTAACCGCAGATCATATTTGCGGCCAAAACACGGCGGCAGCGGCCGATGAAGAAGTCATTTTTGCGGAATCGTTCGCGGGGGAACTGGATCGAGAATGGAAGTGGCTTCGCGAAGCCCCGTCTCGATGGTGTATCCGGGATGAAGGACTGGAGATTCGCGTGATGCCTGGCTATGCAGATACCGTGGAGAATGCGCTGATCCGTCAGTTCCCAGCCATGTCGGGTTGGGAATCGTATGCAGTCGAAGTCACTGTCTGGAATCCTACGCCACTGCGACAACAATACGAGCAAGCCGGATTGACTTGGTACGTGGGCGATCGTCCGGTTTTCAAGTTGGTCAAGGAGTTGGTGGACGGGGAAGTCGTGGTTGTTCCCGGTCGCAAGCCCGTCGATGGAGATCGTGTGCAGTTGCGCTTGGAAATCAACGGTGAGCGCTTTGTGGCCAAATACCGGACAGACAAGGAGGGCGAGTTTCAATTGGCTGGTGAAGGAGGAATCGCGCGTGGCGAAGACGAGTTCATTAGTATTCAATGTTACCACGGCCCGCCTGATGCGGAGCATTGGATTCGTTTCGATGATTTTCGAATTTTGGGTTTGCGCCGGCGAGAGCAGAACCAGGTGAGCGAGCGGGACGCGGCGCCTGCAGCTTTTAATATTGCAAGTTTTTGACGAACTTGGATTCTGCTGCGAACAAAAGCGGAATCAAATGAAGCCGAGAAGCGTACCAATACAATCCCGCTACGCAGGCAAGTGAATGCTAATTTTCAGCGAAATGTTCACATGCCTGCGCAGCGGTTTTGTATTTGCGCAACGTCAAGACCTGCGGCCTGTCGTTAAACGAGGAACGACAAATGCGTTAGGATGGTCGTTATTTTGTTTATTTGGCGATGAAGACCGCCGTGTCGTCAATGATGAACTCAGTGGACCAGGTCCGTCCATCGTCGCCGTTGCAAACGTTGAAGAAAAACGAGCGAAACCTTGAAGCTCGATAACCAAACGGGAAGGCCGACGCCACATGGTCGGCTGCGGTTAAGTCTTGCACGCCTGGTTTCGCGAAATAGTGAACTTGGCCGTCCGGCGTGACGCTGATTCCCAGTGTCCACCATCCGAATTGTGTGACTTCGGGGCCGTCTAACCTCCGACTGTCCGCGCTGGCTTTCATCCAGAAGTTCACTCGGTCGGAAACAGGTTCGAATTGTCCAGGACGAGTCTGAATCTGGCGGTCCAGGAAAAACCCTGGCCAATAGACGCCGTCGTCGCTGCCGCTAGAAATCTGCCGGAAACGGGAGCGAGTGGGAGAAACGTTTTGCTCCAGCGCGACACGGAAGGCGAAATGGCAGCCGCTGCGATGTTCCCATTCGTCCAGCGGAGGTAGCCAAACGCGAGTCACGACGCTCGGCGCTTGGGTGACCGGGATTTTGCCGATTCGGTCCATCACGTTGCCGATCAAGTCATCTTGTTGTTGTTGGTAGCTGGGATTCTGACCTCCAGTTTTCAGAGAGCGGATGGCGATGGCACCGGTGCTGCCGGGCAAGCCGCCGGACGGCGTGGGGACTCGACGAACGACGTCAGGTTGACCGCGTTTGGCCCCTTCATACCAGCGACCGTTGGCCGAGCGGCCCAACGGGTAATTATTTGACAATGTTGTTTCCAAGTTGTTGAAGACCTTGGGAAGCTGGTAATCATAGCTCCAATCCGGGTCTTCGAAGTCGTCCCCTACTTCGGCAATACGGCTACCGGTTCCGGGAATCAGGGCTTGAGATTGACCCCAGGTGGTTTCATGAACCGTCGCGACAGCGAGGCCCATCAACAGGCAAACTTTTGCTAATCGGAAAACTCGGCGCATTTCATGTTCCTCCCGAAGTGAGTGATCATTATTTCATCGGCAATTCGGAGGGCGTACCGACGCAATTGTTGTCAGATTTATCGAGGGTGGATCGAGCTGGAATGAATGGGGGTATCGAGCAGGGGTGTGCGAGAGAATCGCCGATCTGATGAGTTGATTTCCTGCAGCCGAGAAGAGTTTCTGGATTGGTGGATGTGCTTGGCCAAGTTACAATCGGCAACATGCTCGGCCGCGAGGCCGACGGGTTCTGCGCGGGACGTTTAGAACTTGCGCGTGGTCGCACGTTTGACGCGTAGAACGGAGGCGCTGGTACGCTCGATGACTTCAATGGCAGGCACTCGAAATGGCAAATGACCAACAGACCGCATCTACCAACTGGGTGGTTCGATTTCTGAACATGGTGGAGTGGGCGGGGAATAAATTGCCTGATCCAGCAATGTTGTTCATTGTGGGAATTGTGGTGGTGTGGTTATTGTCGTTTGCGTTGTCGTATTCCACCTACACGACTGAGATCGAGGGGCTCAAAGAACCCGTAGTGGTCGAAGTCGTCAATATGTTGTCGCTGGAGCGATTTGCGCTCTTCTTATCGGGGATGGTTTCGACCTTCGTCAACTTTCCGCCACTGGGGATTGTGTTGGTGGCGCTGTTGGGCGTCGGCGTGGCGGAGCATTCGGGGTTCATTTCGGCGATCTTGAAGTCGTTGTTGAGGATTACGCCGAAGATGCTGTTGACACCGATGTTGATCATGGTGGCTATCGTCAGCCATACGGCAGCGGACGCGGGGTATGTGCTGGTGATTCCAGTCGGTGGCATCATGTTTTACGCGGCAGGTCGGCATCCGTTGGCGGGGATCGCCGCAGCGTTTGCGGGTGTGTCGGGAGGGTTCAGCGCCAATTTTGTCGTTTCGGGAATCGATCCATTGCTGGCTGGATTGACGCAATCGGGAGCCAGTATCGAGAACGCGGCGTATCAAGTCAATCCGCTGTGCAATTACTATTTCACTGCCGTGTCGTCGTTGTTAATTATCGGCCTGGGGTGGTTTATCACGGATCGAGTTGTGGAACCCAAACTGCAAGCAACTCAGGTGGATGGGGACCCTCAAGAGATGCCGAAAATGCCGGACCTTTCGCGACGAGACGTGTTGGCTATGTTTTTGGGTTTGGGATTGATGTTTGTGTTCTTGACCCTGATCGTTGTGTGGGCTACTTGGGAGAGTTCGGCGTTGCGAGGTCCCAGCGGTTCGCTGTTTGAAGTCAAGTCGAAAGAAAGTCCGGGTGCACCGTTGATGAACGGGATTGTGCCCTTGATCTTCTTTTTGTTTTTCATCCCTGGTGTCGCGCACGGTTTTATTGCCGGGACATTTACCAGCCATCGCGATGTGATCAAAGGGATGGCGAAGTCGATGGAGACGATGGCTTATTATTTGGTATTGGTGTTTTTTACGGCGCTGTTTGTGGAGGCGTTCCGCGAGTCGCAGATCGGCAGACTGTTTGCGGTCAAAGGGGCGGCAATGCTGCAAGGTTTGCCGACGCCGGTCGTGATTTCCGGGATTGTGGTGCTGACAGCATTTGTGAACTTGTTTATTGGATCGGCCAGTTCCAAATGGGGGATGTTAGCTCCGATTTTTGTACCGATGTTGATGTATTTGGGGATTTCCCCTGAGTTTACCCAGGCGGCGTATCGTGTCGGCGATTCGACGACCAACATCATTACACCGATGATGCCCTATTTTCCTCTGGTGGTTGTCTATTGTCAGCGGTATGTGAAATCGACCGGCATCGGGACCGTGGCGTCCATGATGTTGCCGTTTTCGATTTCCTTTTTGGTGTTGTGGACGCTGTTTTTGCTGTTATTTTGGGGTCTGAATGTCCCATTGGGTATCGATGCGCCGTATCTGTATGATCGGTGATAAAGGCCTGTCGCACGGCGTCGGTTGGTCCGTAGGTAGCTGCCGGGACAAGTATTCTTTTGTACACTATTACCTTCGGGTCAGGCAGGATGGTTCAGGGGGAGGGGCGATGAATGTACAAGCCCGTCGCCCCGGCAACTGAACTCTTGAATCCATTTGCGCCTCGGGCTTGTATGTCACCGAGGTTTGCCATGGAGTAACCGTTCACGACATTGTAGAACAATTGTCCTCAATTATTCGAAACCCTGGGTTGGGTTTACCATCGTCCAAAGATGAACCATTGAGGACCGTTGTTCTACAATCAGGCCCTTCCGCCGGAGTCCGTGAACGGTGACGCCATGGATTCGTTCGTGTTATCAGCCTCATGGCGGGTTACGCAAGTCGTCAGTAACGTCTTTGCAAATCATGGCGATTCCTCAGACGACTTGCTTCACCCGCCCTACTGAGCGCGCGGGACCATACGTGTCCTCAGCAAAGTTTATGAGTTGGTTCAGAGAACGGTGACATGTGGCTTTTCATGTGACAGGGAACACCATGAGTTTAAAACGCGAGACGATTGATCGGTTGAGAAAGGAGATTCGGAGCGTAGAAGTCGCACCGCAGCGGTGCGCCGCAGCGGCGGTGGTCTCGACAGGCCTGGACGCGCTGGATCGGCTCCTTCCGGATCAAGGGTATCCGCGCGGCGCGTTGGTGGAGTGGCTCAGCGCGACCCCAGGATGTGGCGCGGAACTGTTGTCGTGGTGGACAGCCGTCCGCGCGGCGCAGAAAGGCGATGTAATTGTGGTGGTAGCTCCGCAGCGCGAGTTTTATCCGCCTGCTGCGGCTGCTTGCGGTGCTGACCTGGCGCAGTGCGTGGTCGTGCAACCGGCAACCGATACGGATGCTTATTGGGCGATCGACCAGGCGTTGCGCTGCCCGGCGGTGGCGGCGGTGTGGAGTGCGGCGTCGCTGCGCCCCCGCGATCATCGTCAGGCAGGATTTCTGGAACGCATGGACGAGCGTTGGTTGCGGAGATTTCAGCTAGCCGCCGAAGCGGGGGGAACCTTGGGGCTATTTGTGCGCCCGGTGAGTGAAGCGCGGCGGCCCCATTGGTGCGATGTCCGCTGGCTGATTTCTCCACGTCGTGGTCAGCAAATGGAACGAGAAACGATCCAGGCACACGCTGAAGATCCATCCGCCTGGCGCGCCATCGACCTGCAATTGCTCAAGTGCCGTGGAGGAGTGTCGGGAGTCCAGTTTTCGTTGGCGCTGAATGTCTTCACCGGACAGATGCGAAAGCGAGAGCGGCCAATGTCTTCACAAGTGGAGCAGGCTAGCAGCGCCCATCAGAAGGCGGGGCGGATGAGCATCAAGCAAGAATATGGTGCCGGACCAAAACAATTTCGCGTCAAATCACCCTAACTCTCACCCCCACAAAGAGTTGCGATTGAGACGTATGCTGGACATCAATGTCCAACGCGCAATGCTTTGCGGGGGAGAGGGGACTGGGGAACAGACGCCGCAAGTTTTTGCCAATTTAGCCCGGTTCTGCGAACCACCTCATGGAGTGCTGGCGAGAAAATGGGAAAATCTGTCTAGCCTGCCGGGCGGGCGTTCTGTTACATTTTTCGTAGCCGATCACGGACTTTGACCGAAAAACTGATTTTGGAACCATTGTCCTCAATTGTTCCAAAACGTTGTGAACGGTTACCATTTTTCGCGACCAGGGCCGGACGACGCGGCTCTTTTCCTCTGAAAAACGATCACGGATGAACGACAGATGAGACGACATGGGGCGCCAGGGACTGCTTCAAGCCGCATGACTTGCTGGGTCATTGCCACCTTTTGGGTTTTCGCAGGCGGGAGCCTGACGGCCCAGCAAATCGGGGACACACCATGGGCTGGCCAGCGCGAGGCTAGCCAGCGCGAGGCTAGCCAGCGCGGGGTTGGCCAGCGCGAGGTTGGCCAGCAAGGTGTGGGAAACCAGGGAGTCCAGTTTCCAGGAGAATCTGTCGATGACCGCCCCCCCTCACAACCTGACTTTCTACCGCTCAGTCCGCGCCATCAGCAATTCGTTGAGGATTTGTTGGACTACTGGGAACAAAGCAGCGCCCAAGTGAAACGGTGTGTCTGCGATTTTCAACTATACGAGTACGACGCCAACAAAGTGAATTGGCGAGACCCAAAGGACAACCGTTTGGCCGCCTACGTGATTCGCCGCGGCCAAATCCGCTTTTCTGACCCCGACAAAGCTTTTTACGAATCCAACCAGGCGTGGGGTTTCGAATTGGGGCTCGAAGGGAATCCCGATTACAAGCCGGTCGAAAACGACTTTGCCAAGGAAAAATGGCTCTGCGATGGAGCGGCCACGTACTTCTATGACTTTCCGCAAAAACGTTTGTATGAATCCGTTATACCGCCCGAGTATCGAGGTCAGGGGCTGGTAAACAGTCCGTTGCCGTTTTTGTTTGGAGCGAAGAAGGAAGTAATCCTCAATCGCTTCTGGGTGCGGATCATCACGCCGGACAACATCGACCACGAGTACTGGTTGGAGGCTTATCCGAAACTGATTGACGATGCGCGCGCCTACCAGAAAGTGCAATTGGTGATTTCGCGCCAGGATTTTTTGCCAAGTGCGATTCACATCTACGCGCCGAATTACGATCCAGTGAAGAATCCGACATCGCGGCTCTACGAATTTGGAAACCGCAAAATCAACAACCAATTGCACAACTTCCAGGACTGGCTGGGAGTATTTATTCGCCCCAAAACACCGCTGGGATGGGAATGGGTGGATATGAGCAAACCAACGGAAGTCAATCCTCAGCGGACGGGGGCCGCACCGACAGGTAACGCTGCGCCTCTCAACCGGTAGAGCCGTCGTACAATCGCTATCTCTAAAATAACCGGCCACGGAGCTTGATTTTCGGCAGGCTAATGCGCCATTCATTGCGGCCGCTCGTATTCCGGCAATCGATCGCAACCTATTTTTCACCATCGACGATGTCTCGTCAGGTGTCTTGCCCGATGGGAAAGGTTGCGGTAACCGTTCACGACCTTGTCGAACAATTGTCCTCAATGGTTCGAAACCCTGGCTGGGTTTACCAATGCTCAGAGATGAACCATTGAGGACAGTTGTCCTACAATCAGACATTTCCGCCCGAGTCCGTGAACGGTTACACGTCTCGAAACACGTGCGGTCCACTAACCTCAATAGTTTCCCATGAACGAATTGTTTTGGCGGTGCGCGATCGTTCCCGTGGTGATGGCGTTGGTGGCCATTAGTCATGTGCACCAGTTTTGCCGCGATGACCGATCGAGTTGGGGTGCCGGGTGCGGGCTGGGGATGTTCGCCACAGTGGATTTCCATGGGACTCGTTTTTTTCGCTGTTATGTGACGGTCCAAGCCGAACGCTTGCCGGCGACCTTTGAAGGTGAATTTGCGCGGCAAGCTCTGACCGCGCGAATTGTCCCAACGCAACAACGTTTAGACGAATTGGCCGCCTTATTATCCCAGCAGACATGGCGCGTTATCCGCTTTCGCCCCTCCAAGTCATTGTCGGACCAAACCTGTTCTGCAGCGGCGGATTCTCAGATCGTACAGACGATCGCAACCTGCGCTCCAGAGCAATGGTTTTCACGTCACCGGGGCGCCGACATTATTGAAATGAGATCCATCGAAGTCCAGCGGATTGATATCGAGTTGTGGGGGTTGCGTTTGGATCTGGAAACGCGCCGTGTCGAAGCGTTTCGCAAGGAGTTTGTGTCTGTCCATGGATCGGCAATGAGAGGAAGCCACCCATGAACGGCCCGACCGGCACGCCGAACCGCACTTGGTTGAGGCGCATTGTTCGAAGCGATGTCGTTGACCTGGTGACTTGGGGCAACGCCTGGTTACTGTGGTCCATCAGCTATTTCCCTCACACGAAGACGTTGACCATTCTGTGTTTGAGTGTCCTGCTATTTTGGCCGGGATTGCGTCGAACGCCAGTTTTTTGGTGGGGAGTGACGTTGGCGTGGCTGCCGCAACTGGTATTCAACTGGCACCAGAATGAAGACCATGTCTATTTTGTGTTTTATTGGTTGACGGCCTGCGGACTGGCATTGTGGGGTAGTCAACCGCGAACAGCTATGGCGCTCAGTGCCCGTTGCCTGATCGGATTGTGTTTCCTGATTGCTGCAGGCTGGAAGACCTCGTCGCCAGAGTTTTTTCGGAGCGAAGTCCTGGCGTTCAAAATGTTGGAGGATTATCGATTTCGTCAGACAGTCACGACACCGATTGCCGGTTTTTCCGCGACCAATGC
>DAOLCX010000063.1:0-8462 GCA_035327685.1 Pirellulaceae bacterium
CCGTCAACTGCCAATGCGCTGGGAGCAGGCAGACATGCGACAACAACGGGGCGGCGGCATGATCGCGAAAGGGCTGTTGAGCGATCGCCAGCATCTCGCGGGCGGTCGCGGCCAATCGTTGATCGGCTTGTTCGATAAACAGGCTCGCTGCAGCGTGGCTGCCGCTGCGAAGCATTTCGTCGGCCTTGCGCAACAGAGCCCCGGCTTCGTTCAGCGAACCGCTGGCCGAAGGGGAGCTCCGTCCGTATCGAACGAGTTGGGTTTCGACCAGTTGCATAATCGTCAACCATTGGCGAACCAACTCGGCGTGCAGAGTAACCAGCGGTTGACGATCAGGGCTGGCCAACTGGCCGGCTAAGCGCGTGATGATTTGGGGATCTTGAGTCAGCACAACGGCGACTGACGTGGGGCAATTCTCTATCTGGATGTCTGAGCTACCATTGCCAAACTGGCTGTTGATGAGTTGCAGACCGTGTTCGGTCATTAAGTAAGCGCGATCGGCGACACCCGAATAGATGTCTCGGACATGGACCGTTTGCAAAGGCGCGTCGCCGGTAATCCGGTGTTCCCATCCAGACTTGCGTTGCACGATCAGCAATTGAGCGCGATTGGTTTTGAGCGCTGTCACTTCCACACCGGGCCCCATGTTAGGGATCTCGCCCATCCGCGCTCCCCCCATCGCCCAAGGCTCGACCTGTTCGAGTTTGCGAATGAGCCAGGTCAAGGTCAATGCCTTGAGTCGTGTGGCAGGATCGGTCGCGTCCAACCGGGAGCGGGATTTGAAGCGGATGCCGCGGGCTCCCGCCGGAATCGCTTCATAGGTGGCAAACAACGCCTGTTGGTGGTGCATCGGTGTAGGAGGGATTTGGCCTCCCAGGGCCGCCGCCTGGCGAATCAGACGCTGGGGAAGATCCGTATCGATATCGACCCATAACGGAATTGAATGCCCCATCGACAGGCTACATTCATGCAGCCAGGCTGCATACGAAGCGAGAGGGAATGTCCCTCCCATCGTTGGTTGCCCGACCATCAAGGCGTCACAAAAGCCGCTATAGTTGGCCCAATCGGCGCGGACAGCCGCGGTCACCAGGCGACCTCGACGCGAATCATAATCTCGAATTTCCCGCGCACGCTGTTGTGCTCCCGTCAATTCTCGCTCGCCCAGATTATCCCCTAAACTCCAGGCCAAGACACGATCGTGATCCGCCCCGATCGGTTTGATTCCCAATGATGGAGGAGGCGGGCAGATCAGCCACACGCCCGCTTGCCGCGCTTCGATCAATTGCGCATCCGTTGCCGAAGCAGGTAATTGAATCGTATTGAAACCCAACGACTGCAAAAAGGCGAATGGCTCGCCATTGTGTTGGATGATGCGGGCGAAGAACGGCCGGCCTCCGATTTCAATCACCGTCCCTGTGCGCTGCACGATGAAATCGACGCGTCCATCCTGTTCTGATCCGGCCAAACGTAAATGCGCGTCACGGATGGCATGTGGTGAGACGAACTGCTCGGCCGACACCGCGCCTTGCACGACTGGCGCGCCGATCTCAACACGATTCCGCCCCGGCTGAGTGTAGATGTTCAGCGCGAGTTGATCGATATAGGCACGTTCCAGGGACAAACCCTGTCCGGCTTGACTTTTCAAACCCCAGGTCTTTTGCTGCAGCAGCTTGTGCAGGTCGTGAGTGGAACCGGCCCCAACGCCCAGCGTTTCCCATCGATCAGCCGATTGGGAGATCGGGCCAGCCAGCCAAACCGTCAACGGATCCTTACTCCCTGAAACATCATTGTCTGGCAATACCGCGCGGAGCATCAATTGGACGCCTGGCATGGGTGATTTGACTTCGAGTTGGATGGCCAAATCGGGAATCAACAGACACTTTTCAATGTCATAGGTCACCAGGATTTCGCTTCCTGCGCCGCAGACAAAATCGATTTGTTCAATATGCCGGCGGCGATCACCATCCCCCGGCCTTTCGCGCTGAGACCAGGTCCCGCCGGGCAGATTACAGTCATGACGCCATAAGCGCCAGGCGTTCGCGATCCGGTGGTTCGGCGGCTGGGCCGAAACCGGTGCCATCGCGGATATCGCCCAACTGAACACCCCAATGGCGACAAGCCAGGCTTGCCACCGTTGGGCTCGACTGCCGGTTTGGGCGGGACTTTTGGGTTTCACGGGTATTTCTGTGATTTTATCGTCGGCCAACTGTGGCAAATGGGCAACATGTTGTGAATCGGCCACCGATCGCTGATGTGTCCGGTTTGGCCCGTTAATAGGAATCGGCAGATCGCGGCCAGCAGATTGGCAAACACCGCTGTTAATGCGGGTTTTTTGATGCCCATTCCGGGCCGGTGCAGACTGATCCCCAGTGGAGCTTGTAGAGGAAAGACCCAGTTTGGGCCAGATCAGACGTGTTGCCAAAAAGGAACAGGACTTTGCATAGGCGAAAGGCGGCCTCTTGTGAAAAGTGCTGGATTTGGCGGGTTTCTTGGGCATTTTGCGACACTGGCGACTCCACTGGCACGGTGGGTGCTTTTGAGTGAAAGCAGTCGGCGGTCAAGTTCGCCGAAACCGCAAAGCCGCCCCGCATGGAGACCCCCACATGACCAACGCATCCAACAGCTTGCAGACATCTCTTCCGACCGATCTGACTAACTTGGTTCGCGAAATTGAGACGCTTCCACAGGAACACCGCGAACGACTGGAAGAGTCGCTATCGCGAGTGATCGAATACACACAACGGCGTCGCCGGATTTTAGACCTGATTCAGGAATCACTGAGCCAATTGAGGCTGGACATGAAATACCTGGTCTTCGATTTGGAGGCCACTCGCCGCGAGCGCGACACGTACAAAAACAACTTAGAAGGCGGATTTTGACCGAACAGTCTCCCTGCCCTGGGCCCGTTCGAACTTGCCGAACGGGCCCATTTTTGATCATGATCGTGAAAAGTTGCGGATTGGCGGCCAGCATAATATGATAAAACGTCCGGGTAGATGCCGTTTGAAGCGTACCTGGAAGGGTTGCCGAGCGACATTCCGGAATCATTCCTGACAGCCGCTCTGGATTAGATCGTTAAATAGCGCTGCGTCGAAGTATCCATTCAGTTTTGTATGAACCAATACAACACGGAACAACTTGCCCAACGGCTCTTCGATAGCCGGCTGTTAGACAGCCAACCGCTGGATGAAGCACTCAATGCGGTTGGCGGGCGAGGCGCATCGCCTGACGAGTTCGTCCGGGTGCTGGTCCAGCGAGAACTGTTGACGAATTGGCAATTGCAACGGATTTTGGAAGGCCATCGCCGCGGCTTTTATTACGGCAATTGGAAAATACTCTATATGGTGGGTGCCGGTACGTTTGCCCGCGTCTATCGGGCCACACACCGCAAAACAGGGGACGTCAAGGCAATTAAGGTCCTCCGCAGCCGCTATTCCGATGACGAAGATGCGCGAAGCCGTTTTATTCGGGAAGCCCGGACGGTGATGGACTTGCGGCATCCCAACATTGTCCCGATCCATGAAGTTGAGACTGAGCGGGGCCGCGTCTATATGGTGATGGATTTTGTCGAGGGGCAAAACCTGCGCGACTACGTGCGGACTCAAGGAAAACTGAAATTGACGACGGCCTTGTCGATTGCCCGCGATGTAGCCAGCGGGTTGGACTACGCGATGAAGCGCGGTATTTCGCACCGCGATGTCAAACTCTCCAATGTGTTGCTGTCCAGTGGCGGCCAGGCCAAGCTGGTCGATTTTGGCCTGGCTGCGGTCAACATAAGCGACGATGATGACGACGCGACCTTTGGACCGCGCAGCGTCGATTACGCGGGTTTGGAACGCGCCACGAATGTCAAACGCAATGACCTGCGCAGTGATATCTTTTTTCTGGGATGCGTCCTGTACCACATGTTGTCAGGGGTTCCGCCACTGTTCGAAACACGTGAACGGATCAAACGCTTGTCCCCCAGGCGGTACCGTGATACTGCTCCGATTACCAACCATGTACCGAAGCTGCCGCATCGCGTGGTGATTCTGGTCAATCGCTTGATGGATTTGAACGCCGAACAACGGATTCAATCACCGAGCCAGGCGTTGTATGAACTGGACCAGGTGATCAATGCGATTCGCGGAGGCGACCAGTTGGAGACTTTTGACGCGCAGCTTTCGCAGCAGCAGGCTGAACAATACGCCCAGATGATGGCCCGACAAGAAGAAGGCCGCAATTGGACCGTGATGCTCATCGAGTCCAGCCCCAAAATTCAGGACGTGTTCCGTGAAAAGCTCAAAGAGTTGGGCTATCGGGTGTTGATCATGAGCAGTTTGCAACGGGCCATGGACCGCTTTAAGAATATGGACCCTGCCGAGCCGCTCCCCGCCCATTGCATCTTGTTTGGCTGTTCCTCCGCCGGACGAGCCGGATTAGAAGCATTTAACGAATTTTCCAAAGACCCTTATACCAAACGCTTGCCCGCCATCTTATTGTTGGACGAACAGCAAAGTGGTTTCCAAGCAGACGCCGATTTGAGCGATCCCTATCGCCAGGTTGCCTTTTTGCCGATTCGTCTGAAAGAGTTCCGCAGGCAACTCAAGGAAGTCTTAGATGCCGGCCCGGTGAAGCGCGACAATTTGACACATGACCCTATTGTCGTTCAGCCAGAATCTCTGCAATAGGAATCCAATCGAAAGTGTCGATTCGGATTGGGCGGCACCGCTGTTAGCAAATCAGCGGACCTTCGGTTTATTGGCGCGATCGTTGTTTGCGCAAGGCTTACTGTCTGCGAGGTCCGGACAGCCTTTCCAGGCCGGTGACCGTCATGATGGTACTCAGACCCACAGGTTTCTTGGCGTTTTCTAGGCATGGACCACCCCTCAAGTATTCAAAAACAAACAGCCAAACTGCTGGAGCATCTTGCCAGCGTGAACTCCAGCCAATTTGATCGATTGGCGGCTGAGCGGCTGGTTTATGAGGCCCAGCGTTCAATTGAGCATTCATCTGAAATCAGTTGGCTGGATTGCGCTGCTGAATGTGGAGAATCCTTGAACCTGCGCATTCGCCGAGCTCGGGTTTCGACTGGCGATGCCCTTAAACTGGCTGGCGGAGGTATTCCGGTTGCCACATTGTTGCCCAGCGCTGAGCATGGCTGGGCTTGGCTGTTGATCGACCAGCGGCGCGGCAATCGCTGGCGCTGCTTGGATATTTCGACAGGAAACGTCACTTGGCGTCGCCAAAGCGCCTTGAAAAGCCAACTTGATTCTTTGGACAGCAATCCTCGCGAATGGCTTTACTGCCAACACCTGCTGATGGAAGACGTCATGGCCGACGTTTCTCGCGATGCCTCGTACGGGCAAGTGTACTCTGGCATGCCTCCTTTGAGCCGCTTGATCAAATTCCTGAAACCGGATCGGGGAGACTTGGGGACGATTCTGCTGTTTTCTATGGTCGTAGGACTGTTGACGCTCACTACTCCCATTGCTGTGGAAGCCTTGGTCAATACCGTCGCATTTGGACGTTACTTGCAGCCCGTCGTCATCCTGGCTTTGATTGTCTTGGTGTTTCTTGCGTTTTCTTCACTGTTGACCGCCTTGAATACGTATGTGGCGGAAGTCATTCAGCGGCGATTGTTTGTACGTTTGGTTGAAGACCTGGCATTCCGACTGCCGCGGGCGCAGCAATCCGCATGTGACCGGATCCCCCCGCCGGAACTTGTCAACCGTTTTCTGGATATTTCCATTGTCCAAAAATCGGTAGCCAAGCTGATCATCGACGGCCAAGCTTTGGTGCTGCAAGCGATTATCGGCATGGTCATTCTGGCATTCTATCACCCGTTTCTCCTCGGTTTTGATCTGGTCTTGCTGGCCCTGATGGCGTTCACACTGTTCGTGTTGGGGCGTGGGGCAATTGATACGGCAATCAAGGAATCGAAGGCCAAGTATCGAGTGACTGCCTGGCTCCAGGAGGTGGCTCGACAAACCACAGCGTTCAGACTGAATAGCGGTATGGACTTTGCCATCGAACGCGCCGACCAATTGGCTGTCGAGTATTTGGATGCGCGGAAGAAACATTTTCGCGTCGTCCTGCGCCAGATTTTGTTTGCCTTAGGCACGTACGTCGTGGCCACCACAGTACTCCTTGGCCTGGGCGGATATTTGGTGATTGTCGGACAGTTAAGCCTGGGGCAACTCGTGGCTGCCGAATTGATTGTGTTGTTGATTCTCACTTCGTTTGCAAAACTGGGGAAACATATCGAGAGCTTTTACGACTTACTCGCATCGATGGATAAGATTGGACAGCTTCTCGATCTGCCGTTGGAACCTCATAACAACATGTATCATTTGCCGGGGAATGAACCAGCGGATATTGCTTTGCAAAAAATCAAGCTGCAGTTTCCTGGTCAACTTTTGTTTTCCGATTTAACCTTGCACGTTCCGGCGGGTGATAGCTTGGCTGTATTGGGGAAATCGGGATCGGGCAAAAGTTGCCTGGCCGATTTTTGTTGTGGACTGCGGCAACCCGATGACGGACTCATCGAATTGGACGGGATCGACTTGCGAGAGATTCGCCCCGACTTGATCCAACATCAAGTGACACTGGCGCGGGGCGTTGAGATTTTTGCTGGGACGATCGCCGAAAATATCCACTTGAATCGGGCTGGTGTGACGGCCGCTGATGTGCGGATGGTGATGGGTTGGCTGGGATTGGCAACTGACATCGCCGAGTTACCTGAGGGTCTGGCCACACCACTTCAAACGGGTGGCTTTCCATTATCGAGCGGGCAGTGCCAGAAGCTCATGCTGGCACGCGCGTTGGTCAATCGACCGCGGCTGGTTATTTTCGATGGTGCTCTGGACCCATTGGACGCCACTGAAGCGCGAACCATTATTCAGGCAATTCGGGAATCCCGGCGTTCCACGCTGTTAGTGATGACAAAACGCTTGGAAATTGCCGAGGCTTGTCAGCACAAGTCGAACTACGCAACTCTGGAAGGCCGGGAAAACTGGGCAAAGAGATTGGCTTTGAAACGCAGGCTCGCGAGACCGACGAGAAAAGGATCGATAACGGATGAGGGACATTGTCGCGGTTCAAAATGACATTCGCCAATCAAGCCAGCTGCCGGCTTTGAAGCTTGTGCAATCTTCGCGGCGGATTCGAAGTTTTGCGAGAATCCTGTTGTTCGGATTGGTGCTGGCAGTTGTGGGTCTGGTATTTGTGCCTTGGCAACAGACGGCGCGCTGCAGCGGTCGGGTCATCGCGTTTGTTCCCCAAGAGCGACAACAGGCCGTGTCGTCGCCGATCCGCGGCATTGTATCCATGGTGGCGCCCGGATTGCGCGAAGGCGATTTTGTTCGGAAGGATGAGGTGATTTTGGAGTTGCAGCCGACAGCCGCCAATTTAGCTGACCAGATTCGCAACCAGATGCGCGACCTGGAGGCGAAGCTGGAGGCGATCCAAGTCAAGATCGAGGTCTATGGTCAAAACGTGCGCGACTTCAGCGAAGCCCGCGACTTTGCGGTCCGCGCGGTCCAGGAAATGGTCGAGGCTGCCACGGCAAATTTGAAGTCCAAACAACAGTTGGTTCCGGCCTACGAAGCCAAGGAATGGCAAGCTCGATTGAACTATGAGCGGCAATTGAACCTGGCCCGCGATGGAGCCGCTGCGGAAAAAGAAGTGGAAAAAATGAAACGCGATTGGGATGTGGCCAAGTCGGAACTCGAGTCGATCCTATTGGAAGTCGAGGCGGCCCAGTATGAGGTCGAAGCCAAACGACTTGAGTTGGATCAAAAGCGGAGCGAAATGAATACAAAAGTGGACAATGCGCGGGCTTATCAACAAGGGGCGATCAGCGAACAAGCCACGGTTAATAAGGAAATCCGAGAGCTCGAAATCAAAATGAGCGAGTTGCAGCAGCTTGTGATTCGCGCCCCGCGCGACGGTACGATTTACCGGCTCCCTGTATTCGAACGTGGGCAAACGGTACGCGAGGGGGAACCGCTGTTCACCATCGTGCCGGAAACCAAAGAGTTGGCGGTCGAGTTGTGGGTTAACGGTTTGGATATCCCTTTGGTGCAGGTCGGCGACCATGTCCGTCTGCAATTCGAGGGATGGCCAGCCATTCCGCCCGGCGGCTGGCCTGCCGTCGCGCTCGGCACGTTTGGTGGTCAAGTGGTCGCAATTGATGATTCGGATGATGGCACAGGTCGATTTCGAATCCAGGTTCGTCCGGCCCTGGACGACGACCCCTGGCCTGAGCAACATCTGCGGCAGGGGGTCCGCGCCAACGGCTGGGTGATGTTGCGCGAAGTTCCTTTGGGCTATGAATTGTGGCGACAGTTAAATGGATTCCCGCCAACCCGCGCGGTTCCACCGGACGAAAAGCCTGTGGACAAACCAAAGATCAAGTTGTTTTAAGGTAACCGTTCACGATATTGATGGCCAAGCTTGGTTCTGGTGCGTTCCGCAAGTCG
>DAOLCX010000064.1:0-8452 GCA_035327685.1 Pirellulaceae bacterium
GCACCGGAAGCCCTGTTGAATTTGGCGATGTACGCCGAAGTGTCCGAGCGAAGTGACCCGAACGTGGCCAAGCGGTGGTATGTTCAACTGGCCAGGGACTTTTCGGATCAACCAGCCGGTCGGCGAGCCCAAGGAGCCCAAATGCGGTTAGCCTCCACAGGCAAACAGCTCAGCATTCAGGGAAAAACACTTGACGGCCGGGATTTCAATTTGCGGGCGGTCGCCGGCAAAGTTGTCGTCGTCCATTTTTGGGCGACATGGTGCGATGCCTGCATCGAAGAATTCTCGGAGTTCCAACGGTTGGCCGCCAAGTACAACCGGGAATTGGTCGTCATCGGGGTCAATTTGGATGATTCGGCGGACGATGTGCGGCGGTTTTTGCAACAGAATCGTCAGGTAAATTGGCCGCAGCTATACGAACCGGGCGGTTTGGAAGAAAGCCCCTTGGCGGAACAATGGGGCATTCCAACGTTGCCTTGGATCGTCTTATTGGACCAATCCGGAAACGCGGTCAATACAAACGCGGCTGCTTTGGAACTCGATCGTGAAATCCAAAAGTTGTTGGATGAAAAATAAAATAATGGTGATTCCAAGGATTGCTTGGCGTTGTCTGGTTGGAGTGTGCTGTGCGCTGTGGGCCGGATCATGTGTCGCCTTGGGACAAACCGATTTTGAGTTGCCGACAGACTTGGAAGAACCGGTCGTCGAATTGGCTTATCAGGGCGGCGCGTATGCTCGTTGGGTTGGTGACGATTCGGCTGTCATGCTGCAGATATTTGCCGACGGCCGAGTCATCGCTGGCGGATATGCGCCACACGTTCCAGCTTGCACTTGGGAAATCAGTCAGCGAGAACTGCAAGCGTTCTATCGCGAGTTAACCGAAGACTTGAGCGTGTTTGCGATCGATTCGCAGCGGATTCGTCAGCAATTGGGGGAACGGACAGAACACACTACCGTCGGCGATGCCCCCACGACGGTCGTGCGAGTACGTTCCGTCAATCAAGTACACGTAATTTCGTTGCACGGCGCTGCGTTTTTTGCCAGGGAGTTTCCGGATATTGAAGGACTGGCTCAATTCCAACAAGTTGAAAGTAAATTGCGCTGGATAGCGGCCGTGGCGACGATCGGAGGTTTCCAGGAGTTGGATGGGATCCTGAAAGAAATCCGAGCCTATGGAGAGCAAGTACAACTCGACTTGCCACCGTTAAAACGCGAAGATGTTTCGAGCGCCGCTCGATTGAACGATGGCGCATTGACCGTCATTGTGCGTTGCGAATTGCCGCAAGAAGACGATACCACACCTCGTCAGATGACGTTTTCCTACCGCCGCTCAAACAACGAAACGACAATTCATCATACGGGCCGCTGACCTCCATCATTGACGGATGATGACGGCGCTGGCTTGGCCTTGAGGCGAGACGTTCAGGTTAATGAAACTGCGTTGACGGATCGGCGTGGGTTCTTGCACGGCCTGGATCGGACATTCCGGATCAGGGAATTCATAGTTTAGAATTGGAAAGAGTTGGCCATGGTGGAGCGCCAACAGGCTGGCAATGATTTCCACCATTCCCGATCCGGCCCCCAAGTTTCCCATGTAACTCTTGGCCGCCGTGACCGGTATCTGCCCCAACAGATCGTGGATGGCGCGAGCCTCTCCGCGATCGCAATTGTGCGTGCTCAATCCGTGGGCGTGGACATGTCCCAATTCAGTTCCCCCGATCCGGGCAGTCGCCAATGACATGTTAATGACGTTTCCAAAGGCCTTGTGGAAATCAGGGATGCCGCGTTGGTCGGCTACTGTCGATGACCCGTAACCAACGATCTCTCCCCAGATCGTCGCGCCGCGGCGCTGTGCGCTTTCCAACTCCTCCAAAACCAAAACACCGGCTCCTTCACCCAGCACCATGCCTGTCCGTTTGGCGTCGAAGGGGCGGCAAGCAGTGGCGGGTTCGCTTCCTTTGTCGGCAAGCTGCTCTTGCAACGCCACATGGATGGTCCTCAGCGGGTGAATGCGCGAACCGGTTGAGCCGACAACCACGGCGTCGGCGGCGTTGCGCCGAATCGTAGTCACCGCTTCAGCCACCGACAGATTGGAAGAAGCCTCCCGCAGCGTCACGGAATTACTGGCTCCCCGGAAGTCATTGTAAATCGCAACATGGCTCGCAGGCATATTCGGCAGGTATTTTAGCAGCCACAACGGTTCAACCTGCGTCAAGCCATCTTGCCCCCAGCGAGAGAACTCAAAACGATGATTGGTCATACAGTTTCTGATTCCCCGACAGAATTCGGCAGGTTCCGAGATAATATAATCGGATCCAAACATGGTGCCGATCCGCTCCGGCGGATAGGCGCCTGGGGTTAAGGCCGCATGTTGCAAGGCTAATTGAGCTGCCGCGACTCCCATTTGGATTTCGCGGCACATCAGTTTGAGCCCCTTTTTGATGCTCCGTTGCAGCGTCTTTTCCAAAGGCCCAAAATCTTCAATGGCACCTGTAAACTCACGGGCCTCTCCACCGACATCGGTAGGCAAAACGTCGGCTGGCAGGCGTTGTAAGTGCCGGACGCCGCTAGTCCCAGTCGAAAACGCCTGCCAAATCGCGTCCAGAGAATTACCTAATGGGCTGATCGCCCCCATGCCCGTAATCACTACGCGGCGAACCGAATTTGCCATGAAAGATCAGACTTTGTTTAAAACCACTTATCGCTAAACAGACCGTACCAGCCAGCCTTCGCCAATGTTCCAAGAGTGCCCCGATTTTACGGGTTCCGGCCGATTCGTTCGAGGCGGGTGTGGCGTTTTTCAGCGGCTTGCGGTTACAAAAACTGCTGGCGAATGTAGAATGCTCTGAGTCGACATATTCCGAAAATCATGCTCAAGAAATCGCTCAGTACCCTGACAGCACAGCCCGATCATTTTCGCGCAAAATGGTTGTTTTGGACGTTGTTGGCGATGTTTGGCTCATTTTTTATCGCCACGATTCTGGTCTATATCATCCTGCGGACACAAGTCTTTCTTCCCATCCGCCAAGTTTACGAACCATTGGTTTTGCCGTTCGTGTTTTGGCCGAGTTCCGCGCTGCTCATTGCGACCAGCCTATTCCTTGAACGAGCCATTTGGTTGATCCGCCGCGAGCGCGTGGCGCAGTTTCAGCGCTGGTTGTGGTTTGCCGCCATCGCCGCCTTCGGTTTTTGCGTTTTGCACCCGCTGGGTATTCATGACTTGATAACCCAACACCAAGGTTCTCTGCGATCCCACAAGTTTTATGGGTTTAGTTCGGTACTGATCATCGTACACGCACTGCATGTGCTGGGAGGTATGGCCTACCTGGGATTCGTCATCGTCCAATCCTATCGGGGCAAATACGATCACGAGCGGCATTGGGCTGTCAACCATTGTGCGGGTTACTGGCATTTCCTGGACATCGTGTGGTTGGTGATGGTCGCCACTTTTGTTTACATACGTTGAAGCGGCGGTCGATTCAGTCCCTCAAATCCCATTCGTCAGCGCGCAGGAATGATCGTGCGCCGTTGATTGGATCCAGTTGCTTTTTAAGATAAGTTTCTGCCGACTTCAAGTTTGTTGAATGCTACAGAAAAATAGTTGGCAAACTGAATCCGGACCTTCCAACGACGAAAGTTCGCAGTTGTCTTGACAGAATCTGTTTCCACTCTGTCGTCAGGGACTTTCGACATGAACACGAATCGAGATCGACGCCGTGTCGCTTGGTATGGTCACGACAAACGTCGCGCGTTGACGGTTAAATGGGAGGGAACTCCCGGCCTTCGTTTGCGCCGGCTGCCGTTCGCGACGTTTTATGGTCCACCAACCAACATGGACAGCTCGATGGCGAAACCGAGTTCTTCATCCTCCCGGCCCCTCCGAGCCGGTTCCGGACGATGCGAGCAAAGGAGAGTTGACTCCTGAAAAGAGCAGCATGGGAAGGTTATGTAGTTAACGGCGCATGGGGCGTTGCGCGGGCGATGGTTGTTCCAACGTTACTAGATTTGAGTAGCTTTAAGCCGCGTCCAACCGAGTCAGTTTGTCAGTCATGCCTGCTTCGCGCCCTCTGCCACTGGCGGCCCGTTTTCGATGTTGGGGATTCTGGCGAGCGGTGAAAATCCGCCCGCCCCTGTTGAAAACCAAACCAGCGGTGCGCTGGCTGCAGCCTCTCAGGACAACTGTGACTCAACGATCGACCTGATCGATCCAGGGAAGCCGACTGAGGTCCAGCCGGTACATGATCTGGTTGTAGTCGTATCGAGGTGTGGGCCGGGGATTGCCGGAGAACATCTGGGTATAGGTCCCCTCAAAATAAATCGTACGTCCGCCGTCGCGGTCGAAGAGTTGGTGGTGGCGCGGATTGTAAAAGGAGTAGTTTGGATGTGTTGCAATCTTGATGGCTTCTCTCCACGGGCCGTCGATCGACTCACTTTCTGCGTACCAGATTTCGCCAAGGAACGACGGCTGGCCTTGATGATTGGCCTGGCAGGCGATTAATACCCAGCGCTGGCGGTACTCGTTCCATTGAACAGAGCCGCGATGCATTTCAATCGGTTCGCCGCGCTCCCAATCAGTGATCTGATATCGCGCATGGTCGAGTGGTAAAATGCCTTCAGCGACCTGCTTCGCTTCATCGCGTTGTGAAGTGGGAGCCCAGGTTCGTTGCCATCGGTATTGTTCCAAGGTTGGATCCCAGGCCAATGCTTCGTACTGTTCCGGGGCCAACACAGCCGAGCGCGTCGCCGCGACACGAGTCATCGCAAATGGCTCGGCGAAGTAAATGTAATCCTGCTCGCCTTGAACCGATCGCACTGCCTGGCCTCGTGGAACTTGCCATTCGAAAGCCAGTGGAATTGGTTGGACTTTGACGAATCGACGGGCAGAGTTGTCCCATTCCGCGATCCCCTGTTCGACCATTTCACCCAATTTGAGATGCCGCGAATAATGAGCTAATAGCGTTTCATTACCCTGCTCGTCGGGGACGTTGATCAGGCCCCATAACCACACGACTCCGGGTTGATCGTCCGGAAGCATCTTTTCGACCATGCCGGTCGCTTCATTGGTCAGGTATTGAAGAGGAATCGTCAGGTCTGGATCAAAACCGAGTTCGCCGATCAATGGCGACTCGGCCGCCGTGACATGAAAATTCCCCAATGGATAATGGGCGAGATTCGTATCGCCCCACAGCCAGAAGTATTGCCCCTGAAACGCGACCATCTGGACGGAGTCTTGTCCCATGACCCCGCCATTGAACCTGGAAGACTTGTCTGGGGCCGGTGCGCCCAACAGTGTGCTGTCTCGATAGATACCTGAACCGGTGATGCGGTAGAGCCGCTCAGCGAGCTGAGTCCGCTTCAGTTTGATCTCCACGCGATTGCCTGGAATGGTTCTTAGACGAACTCCTCGAAATCCAAATCCATCCGCAGGGTAGGTGTAACCCGGTGCCTCGATGGTGAAATGCACTTCCTGGTTCATTAGTCCAGGCTCTAGGAATGCAACCCAGCCGTTGCTATCCGTCCAGTACTCGACCTGGGCCGAAGTGTGCAGTCGCACTAATGGTACACCGCGCCCTGTCTCGCCATCGACAACTTGAATCCCAAACCAATCAGACGGCTCAACAACAGCAGTTTGTTGCCTGCTCTCGTCTGTCGGCCGCATGGGGATCAAGGCGGCAACGATCGCGAACATTGCCATGATCGCCGGCGAGACGAACATCAAAATTAGCTGATTCAAGCCAATCATGGTTGCATTATACAGCAATCAACAAAAAACCCCCACTCGCGTGAGCGAGTGGGGGTCGTGGATTGCAGTCAGACAAATGACAGCGTGAGCTGGTTTAGCGATCTTTGAAATCCAAGTACCACCAGCCGTCATCCCATTGCAATTCGACTCGGCGCCATCCCAACGGAACTTGCGGGTAGGGATAGAACGGGCCGATATAGGGCCACGCCGAAGGCGAATATTGACGCGGATAAGTGACTGCGGCATAGTTTGGATGGGCGGCATAACCGGGCCAGGCATAGCCGGGCATATGGGGCGAGCCACCGATCATGCCCGTTTCGCCACCCGATGAACCCATCGGCAAAGGCAAAGGTGCTTGCCCATGGAACGTCATGGGTTGCGAGACCGGTGTTGGATTGTAGCCCGGGTTGTACCCAGCGCCAAAGTTGGCAGGGATCGCCATCGGGCCTTCTTGGTATCCGGCCAACGCAGCATGATCCATACCCATTTGTGGGCTGTGGGCCGGCATGACGGGCGATTGCGCCATCGGCATGGCCGACTGACGGACTTCCACCTCGTCCACGACTTTCACAGCGCCCAATCGGCCAGCTTCTTGAGCCGCCCGCAACACAAGCATCTCTTGTTCGGGAGTCGAGACGAATCCTTTCATCCAGACCACGCCTTCTTCGACGCTCATGTCAATGGTGAATCCCTTCAAACGGCCAGCTTGCTGTTCGGCTTGCAGGCGGCCTTTGATGAACTCGGCAATTTGCCGGTCATCACCGTGGCCGACGGCCGGGGCCAAGGCGGCGATAGCCAGCGCAAACCCTAAAAAGAAACGTCGCATCGTATCCTCCTGATTGACAACGTGACTGCATCCCTGGTCGTACTCGCATCTTCGCGGCGTCGAGGGTTACCCAACATCGCGCCTGGGTGTTTCGAGTTACGCCCGTAATATTCCGAGGCAACCTGTCCGGCCATTCCTTGACCGTACAGCGAACCTCATGGGTATCCTTGGTATTACTTTTCGGATAATCGGCTGTTGGGCTTGGTACGATTTTTCGGAATTTGTCGATCTTCGCACAATTTCCCATTCTGGCGTCCTTAACCAGCGGTAAAAGTGCTAGCGGAATTCGCTGACTTTGCCGACAACAAAAAGTTTGCCTCGTCGAAGCAAACGCGATTGAACTGGACAGTCTAGGCGGTTTCCATTCCAATCAAACTCAACCGAGGATTCAGGGTAGCGGTTCACGACATTGAAGAATAACTGTCCTCAATGGTTCGAACCCCTGGCGGCGTTTGCGATTGTCGAGAGATGAACAATTGAGGACAATTGTTCTGCAATCGTGGCTCTCGGCTAGTATCCGTGAACGGTTACGATTCAGGGAAGAGTCAGTCATTGTTTGCTCTGATTACTGCCGAATGGATGCGAATCGAACGGGAAACGATCTGTTGCTGCTGGGGTTAGTCTGCGGGCTAGCCTTTTTTTCGTTTTTAGGTGGTCCCCTGCTGTGGGACCGCGACGAGCCACGCAACGCGGGATGTGCCCGCGAAATGCTGCAGCGAGGCGATTGGACGGTTCCCACGTTCAATCAGGAACTCCGCTCCCAAAAACCAGCCTTGCTCTATTGGCTGATCATGTCGGCCTACACCACGTTGGGGATCAGCGAGTTTTCCGCCCGGGTTTGGTCGGCGATCCTGGGTTCGGTCACGGTGCTGCTGACTTATTGGGCTGGGCGCAAGCTGTTCGATGCTACCGTCGGATTCTGGTCGGCGGTCATACTGGGGACAAGTGCCATGTTCGTGGTTGCTTCGCGCGCGGCGACTCCAGACGCGGCGTTGATATGCTTCACTTCGGCTGCGTTGTTATGGTTCGCTGTCGTCCAAAAGTCTAGACTTGACGTTCACCTTCACCAACCCGAAATAGCAAACGACATAACGGCTCGTACGCATTCAATAGCGTCCAACAGTTGTTTTCCCCATATTGCACAGGCGATTTTGTTTTACGCATTGCTTGGTTTGGCAGTCTTGGCCAAAGGGCCTGCCGGTTTCTTGATCCCGATGTTTGTTGTGGGAGGCTGGTCGCTGTGGAATCGATTGCCGACTAGCGACCGGTCGCGGCACATTGGTCTGGTGACTCGATTGATAGTGGAAGCTGGCCGGATTCTGAACCCTCGGCATATCGCGGCGACGGTATTCGCGCTTCGTCCTCTGTTGGGATGTTGTGTCGTGTTGATTCTGGCAGCCCCCTGGTACATCGCCGTGGGCGTTAAAACCGATATGCAATTCCTGGCCGAGTTCTTGTGGCGCGAAAATGTGGCTCGCGCGACGACAACTTTTGAGAACCACAGCGGCGGATGGTGGTTCTATCCACTGGCACTGTTAGTCGGCTTCTTTCCATGGTCGGCTTTTGCAGTCCCTGTTGTTGGAGAAGTGGATCGGCGGCTTGGCGCCCAGCGCGACCCGCTGCTGGTGTTCCTGGTCATCTGGGTCGCGGTTCAAGTGGGGATTTTCTCGTTAGCGAAAACGAAGCTTCCCAGTTATGTGACTCCCTGTTATCCGGCGTTGGCATTAGTTGCCGGTTGGGCTTTGGTTCGTTGGCAGCGGGGAGAGCAGAAAGTTATCCAGCGGTTTTACGTGTGGGGGACCGGTGCGATAGCATTGGTCGGCGTGGTGCTGAGCGCTGGGCTGGCATGGGCGGCCCAAAAGTATCTGAACGGCGCCTTGTGG
>DAOLCX010000065.1:0-8447 GCA_035327685.1 Pirellulaceae bacterium
CCGCCGCAAAAACTCCTCTTCGCCGTCCTTAAGGCTGATCGAGTTCACGATTGCCTTGCCTTGGACATTCTTCAAGCCAGCCTCGATGACTGTCCATTTACTGCTATCGATCATCACCGGCACGCGACTGATGTCGTTTTCCCCGGCAATTAATCGGAGAAAGCGGGTCATCGCTTCTTCGCCATCCAGCAGCGCGTCATCCATATTGATGTCGATCACTGCCGCCCCGCCTTCGACTTGTTGCCGGGCGACCTCCACGGCGTCTTCGAATTTGTTTTCGCGAATCAGTCGAGCAAAGGCCCGTGATCCGGTGACGTTGGTCCGTTCACCGATCATCAAGAAGTTGGCGTCGGGGCGCAGTGTCAGAGGTTGTGTACCGCTCAAGCGCGTCCACGGCGCGACGGTCACCTTTGCATGAGGCGAACAATCGCCAATGCTCGCGGCCAAGGCGCGGATGTGATCCGGCGTTGTCCCGCAACAACCGCCGACGATATTGACCCAGCCGTTGCGGGCAAACTCTTCCAACAGTTCGGCCATCCGCACTGGCGACATTTCATATTGCCCCATTTCATTGGGGAGACCAGCATTGGGGTGGCAACTGATATACGCAGGTGAGATTCTCGCAAGCTCCTCAACAAACGGGCGCATCAATTCGGGACCCAGCGCACAATTCACACCTACCGATAACAGCGGAATATGCGACACCGCGTTCCAAAACGCTTCCACCGATTGCCCGGAAACAAACGTGGCTCCCGAACGATCAAACGTGCCGGAGACCATCACGGGAACCCGTCTACCCGACTCGTCAAAGTAACGTTCTATTGCGAATAGACAAGCCTTGAGATTCAGCGTATCGATCACTGTTTCCGGCAGCAGAATGTCAACTCCGGCTTCAACCAAGGCGCGGACTTGCGCATAGTACGATGCTTCCATCTCCTCAAACGTCGTGGACCGATAGGCGGGATCTTCCACTTTGGTCGAGATCGCGGTTTGGCGCGTCGTGGGACCAATCGACCCGGCAACGAATCGCGGTTTGTCTGGAGTGCGCTCGTTAAATTCTTCCACCGCGCGGCGCGCGCAAGCGACGGCATTTGCATTGATCTCTGTGACCAGGGCAGGGGAGAGGGCAAACTCTTCCATGCCCACCGGGCTGGCACCGAAAGTATTCGTTTCGATGATGTCGGCGCCGGCCTCCAAATACTGGCGGTGAATCTCCACCACCTGTTGTGGATTGGTCAAACACAGAATATCGACAAAGTTCTTGAGGTCTTTGGTGTGATTTGAAAACCGCTCGCCGCGCACGGCAGCTTCATCCAAGCCCAATCGTTGGACCATCGTCCCCATCGCCCCATCCAGGATCAAAATGGCCTGGCTGAGCCGTTCGTATAAGCGTTCAGTAGTTGATGTGGAAACCACAAGTTTTGAGGTGTTGTACATGCGCGACCATAGGCCCGCGAGGTTCGTTGTGGCGGCGACCGCGCGAGCGACTTTAGCAATTAGCGAAAATGCGCCCGTTAAGTCGGGCAACTCTTTCTATCCAATGTAGTCCGTTTTCAAGGCAAACTCAATCGCAACCGATGGTTTTCAACACAGGTCAACGCGCGAAGCCGCTTAGGATCGTGGGGAAATAACGTCGGGAATGGGGTGGCACTGGCAGAAATTCGGCTCCCCTGGAGCGACCGCCGTTCTTTACGGAATCAGGCCGAATTTCAGCCAGTGGGAAGTGCCGATAAACGAAAGTCATTCTCCCACGCGTTCCTGAGAGCCTCTCCCCATTGGGACCAGCCCCTAGGCTGTTGCGAAACCCAGATGCAACTGACACACGGATCGAAGCATGACACAAACAGTCCCTAACACTTCCACCTATACGGCACAGAGTATCGAATTGTCAGGAGTGGTGTGGCTCGATACGACACGGCGAACTGACGGACCACAACCCCAACTCAAGGGGCCTCATTTCCCCATCCCGCGCACGGATTGGGAGGAGTTTGAAGGGTGGACCTGCGAACAGGCCTGGCTGGGAAACGCCCCTTCAGAGATCGCAAAGCCGACCGTATCGTACTCCCCACCCAAAATTGATGAGCCGCTGCCTACGATTTCCGTTCCCACCCCGCATTTGAATTGGCGTCATTCGACGAAACTACAAACTGTGGGCAAACAATGGAGCGGCTGGCAAGTGATGCCTGCGGGAGTCAATCGAGAGTCGACATCAAAAACCGTCGTGCAATGGCCCGAAATCACCGATCGGATTCTGTCCATGGCGCGCGAGTCGTTGGTCGAACTGGCGACGACCTTATTACCAATCAATTCGAGGGTGGGCGAGAATGTGTCGAAATCAAATCGGCCTTCCGATAACGCGACGACCGCGCCCAGCCTGGCACTTACTTCCAAAACGCGAGTACTGGTCGCTGGCAACGCACCAGACATCGGGGCCACCAGCACCGCCATTGCCTTGGGAAGATATCTGGCTCAAGAAGGTCTGCGGGTCCTTTTGATTGACGCCGATCTGGTGACGGCCGGACTGAGCCGCTGCTTGGGTTTGCTGGGCGCCATTGACTCTGACTACAGCCTGGCCTCTCAAGTTGGTTCGCTACAACGCCGTTTGATTCAGGCGGAGGTCGGATCTGGTAAACTCGATATCTTGCCCACATGCTGTCGCCCTTTGGCATTGGCCAACGCCATGCAGTCAGCACTTGACCTGATTAAATGGGTGCGCGAGCACCGGTCCAATTACGATATCACCATCATCGATACCGGCCCAATGATTGAGCATGCTGGCCAGCCATCCGTGGAGAGATTTCAGCCCTGGATTCAATTCGCTGATGTGGGATTGGTCGTCCGCAGGCCATTAGACAAGCGCCTTTCTTCCAGCCCTCCCATCGAACCAGACCTGGCAACCTGGGGATTGAGGCGTCTGGTCATCGCGAATATCATCCCCTCAACCGAGATGTGGTAGGGGAAGGTCAGTTGTAACCGTTCGCAATATGTAGGGTGCGCGGAGCAAGCCGTTCGACGAAACACGTTAACTTGGACGAATCGACCTGCGACGCTCACAGGGTTTCGATCTACAACAAGACGACTTGCGGAACGCACCAGAAACAAGATTAGCCATCAATATCGTGAACGGTTGCGGTCTGTTTTTTGGGCGGCGCCCGCGGCAAGCCGTTATACGAACCATCTCCATCACTTGCAAACCGGCAAAGAAGCCACCCTTATCTCACCCGTTGGGATATGCATAGCCCCAAGGACTTGCCGTGCCATTTTTTGGTGAAAGACTCAACGCAATCAACCGTGTAAACTAACATGTGGGCTCTCGATTTCGGGGCCTTGGTTAGATGACGGTGTTCTCCATTAAACTGCTATCATGCGGAACGCGCCGGATACACGCGCCAGTTTGTTAATTCGCTTGCGGAATCCACGTGACGAACAGGCTTGGTGCGACTTCTTAGAGATATATGAACCCGCCATTCTGGAAATTGCGCGGCGGCGAGGTCTGCAAGCGGCCGACGCACAAGATCTGCTGCAGGACTTGCTGGCTAGGGTCGTCAAGAAAATGGAGAACTGGGATCATGCGCCTGACAAAGGTTCGTTCCGCGGTTGGCTGGCCACGGTCGCCCGCAACCTGGTGATTGATCATTTTCGCAATCAAGCCAAACAGCCAGCGGCGTTGGAGACTACGGTCATCGGAGCTTGTGTTGCTCACCAGGACGAAGAAGCCTGTTTTGATATCGCTGAGCGACGACAGCTGTTCAAAGTGGCCGCTCAGCGTTGCCAACCGTTGTTCGCCGATTCGACGTGGCAAGCGTTTTGGCGTACGGCCGTTGAGAATCAACCAGTGTCGGAGGTGGCCCAGGCGCTGGGGTTGACCTCCGGGGCGGTTTATATCGCGCGCAGTCGGGTTATGGCCCGAATCAAGTCGGCTATCGCCGCGCTGCATTTTGATTCCAGCGTTGAGGAGTATCGGAAATGATGACCGCCAAGTGTGTCCCGCACGATGTACTTCGACAAATCCTGGCCGATCAATTGGAGCCTTCTGCCGCGGAAAAGTGGGAGTGCCATTTGGCTGACTGCCCTCTCTGCCAATCGCAACTCGAAATCCTGGCCGCACCGATTGAAGAATGGCGTGAAGCAGCCTCACATTTGTCGTCCTGCGAGATCAATCCGTTGGGCCATGAGCACTCGCATCATGCTGCAGACATTTTCGGAGGCGCGGATCGCGCACCTCGGCAAGAACTGGCCAGACGAGAATTCCGGAGCGACATTGCCGCGCACTGGCGTTCAATTTTGCTTCCACCCAGCCATCCGGAACTACTTGGACAAATCGGGCGGTATGAGGTGGAAAAGTTGATTGGCCAAGGTGGATTTGGCGTGGTTTTCAAGGCTCATGATACGGAACTGAACCGACCCGTGGCGATCAAGATCTTGGCGCCGCATTTGGCGACTCACGGTGCCGCCCGGAGACGGTTTGCTCGCGAAGCCCAGGCGGCTGCGGCGATCAATCATCCGAATGTCGTCCCCATCCACGCGGTGGACGCGGATACCGAGTTTCCGTATCTGGTGATGACCTATGTTCCTGGTCATTCGCTGCAAGAGATCGTTGAACGGGATGGGCCACTTGATGCCAAGTCGGTGGTTCGGATCGGTTGTCAGATTGCCGCTGGGTTGGACGCGGCTCATCGGCAAGGTTTGGTCCATCGCGATATCAAGCCGGCCAATATCCTGCTGGAAAACGATTTGCAACGCGCATTGATCACTGATTTCGGCTTGGCGCGCGCGGCTGACGATGCGGCCTTGACCCGCAGCGGCTGGTTAGCCGGCACGCCCCATTATATGTCTCCGGAACAGGCGCAAGGTCGCGACATCGATCCGCGCAGCGATTTGTTCAGCCTGGGTAGCGTGCTTTATTACCTGGCAACAGGTCGCGAACCGTTCCGCGCCGAACAACCGCTGGGCGTGCTACAAAAAATTGCTCAAGAACGGTTGCTCCCCGTGCGCTCGTTGAACTCGGATATCCCCTTGCCGTTGTCGCAGTTCATTGACCGTCTGATGGAAAAACGGCCAGCCGATCGCCTGGCATCGGCCCGCGACGCGGGACAATGGCTGGAACAGTATTTGGCCCATTTGCAACGACCTCAAGACTATCGCCAGCCGCGGGTCCAGTTTTCGCCACGCGTGTTGCGGGCCATGATGCGGGGCATGGGGATCGCCGCGGCGCTCGCCTTTTTGTTCCTCGGATGGTTCACCTGGAATGGTGGATTTTCGACTGCCGCAGGAAACCATTTGTTCCAACAGACTTTACCGAGCGGTGACGTGTACCTGGATCACGCAAGAACGGCGTGGGAATTGGAAAATGCCGAACAAGAATGGGCCTGGAACGAGATTCACCTGGAGATTCGCGACTTGGAAGCAACCATTCGCCAGATTGAAGCGACTGAAGACGAAAAATGGCCGGATCCCTATGGAGACGATTTCAATTGGGAATTCAGTATTTTCGAATTGCAACTGCAACTCGACGCGATTCAGTACCAATGGGAAGCCATGGAATCCTGGCTCTACTCGTCGAGTTGGACTCAATAGTTAATGTAGTTTACGTACCACAAGGAGATTGAACATGTATTTGTCTGGTTTACTGTTGACACCAGCGGCCGTTTTGGCCCTGCTTGTTTCATGGGCGACGTACGGACCTCCGCAAGATGAAGATGTTCCGGTCCGCGAAAATGTACAAGTGCTGGCTCCGCCAGTTTTTAGCGCTCCAGTCACGAGCACTCGTCCTTCAGGTCAGACCCCGCCCGTGGCTGTTCAATATGGTACACAGGCAGGCGGTTCAGCACCTTTTGTCTACTATTCGTCCAGAGAGCAAGCCAGTCCGGGTGTCCAGGCCTACAAAAGAGCGGAGACATCCGAGCAAAAGGCAGAGGCTCGAGAGCACATTCGACTCGAGCTGGAGCAACAATATGATAGTTTTATGGAAGATCGTGAGAAGGAGATCACCCAACTTGAAGTACGAATCGCCAAGCTCCGCGATCAATTGGCTCGACGCCGTGAAGCCAAAAGCCGAATGGTTGAGCTGAAATTGGAAATGGTGGTCAGTCAGGCTGACGGATTGGGCTGGCCTGAACAGGGTGGAGGCGATCACCGTGTTTCAGGGTTTGGCGGTGCTTCCACACCACTGGACGCCGTTCGATTCTACGAGAGTTTTAATTACCACCAAACGCCGCCTTCGATTCCTGACGCGCAAGCGCCGCCCGTAGCGCCGACGAATCCAGCAGAAGGTGGACGTCCTGGCGGTGGTGGTTCTAGTCCGCGATAGTAACCGTTCACGCTGTGTAGGGTGCGTGGAGCAAGTCGTTCGACAAAACACGTTAGCATGGATGAATCGACCTGCGACGCTCACAGGGTTTCGATCTGCGACAAGTCGACTTGCGGAACGCACCAGAAACAAGATTGGTTATCAATACCGTGAACGGTTACCCGCGATAGGACAAAACGCCGTGAATGAAGTGGCTCTCTCTTGGAGATTTCGGCCCACGTCCGGTGGCCGACTGGATCAGTGACTGACGCCCCCAAATTTCGCTAGTTCACTGATCGGTCGCCAACGCGAACTGGACATGGGTCCTCACGGGGCGTGTGTACTCGTCACACGCCCCGTTTTTTATGTAGGTCGGCCCCGACCTAACCAGTCGATTCCAGAAAGTGAACTTAACGCCAGTTGCAGTGCATGAGTCCCCGCCCGGCCGCCGCCTTGAGCCTGCAATGCCAGATATAACTGCTGTGCTAAAGCCAGTCCCGGCAATGCCAACTGCATTCGTTGCGCCTCGTCCAACGCAATCCGCATATCTTTTATAAAATGCTCGACAAAGAATCCAGGATCAAACTGATTCTGAATGATCCGCGGCCCCAAATTGGACAGTGACCAACTCCCTGCCGCGCCGCTGCTGACCGACTGCATCACTTGTTCCAAATTCAATCCAGCGCGGTACCCGTAGAGCAGTGCTTCGCAGACGCCGATCATATTGGAAGCAATCAAAATCTGATTGACCAGTTTGGTATGCTGCCCAGCACCGGCTGGACCTTGATAGACAATCGTCTTGCCCAAGATTTGCAATATCGGCAAGACTTGTTCAAACGCAGCCCGTTCTCCACCGACCATAATCGACAAGGTGGCGTTGCGAGCGCCGATATCCCCGCCAGAAACGGGGGCGTCCAGAGTCGCGATGCCACGTGATGCCGCTTGCTGGGAAATCTCTACAGCCAAACTCGGCTGACTGGTGGTCATATCGACAAGAATGGTCCCTGGCGGTGCGTGCGCTACGGTTCCGTTTGAGCCCAAATGAACTTCTCGCACGTCAGCCGGATAGCCGACAATCGAAAAAATCACGTCCGCTTGGGCGGCTACTCCAGATGGCGAATCGAACCATACGGCTCCCCGATCGATCAAGGGAGCAGCCTTTTCGCGCGAGCGATTGAAAACGGCGACGGTAAGGCCGCGGTCCAATAGAAGGCCGCACATCGATCGGCCCATCACACCGGTACCGATCCACCCGATCCGAGTCTTCATGGCCATCAATCGAAATCGGGCCGCTTCAGGATTTCTGCAACAATGATCGCTTGCCGTAAGCTTGTGGGATTCTTGAGCAAATCCAACAGATGCACCGGCGCTAGTCTATCGGCCGCGTCGCGTTGCTGTTTCGTAATACGCGCCGTGGCATAGGCCCCACCCATCGTTCCCACATCGTGGTCAAACTTCTCATGCAGCCGCGCTTCCAGTTTGTCGTCGGCCAAAGCCACTTCGCTCCCCAACTGCTGCGCATGATCACTCAGGGATGAGGTATCGAGCCGACGACGCACCTGTTCAGAAACGGTCTCCGGAGGGCGCGACATTGCCGGCTCTCGACGTTGACCGGGAGTCTTCCGGACTCGTTTCTTCGGCTGCGCAGGACGGGGTGGAGGTTGCGGAGGTTGCGCTTGGCGTGGCGGCTGTCCCCCACCTTGGTTTTGCTGCTGCTGCTGTTGCTGGCGCTTGAGCGCCGCTTGACGCAAGAACTCTTCAATGTCACGGGCCATGTTCTACACTGCCTGAAGTATGAATCCGGTCCAGCACCCCCAACACCAATCCGCCACCATTACGAGGATTGTTCGGGTGTTCTGGCGATGGGAGTCCCCGCCGAAGCCACCGAACGACGCATTTCCGTATCGGCCTCGATGTTTTTCAACTTATAGTAATCGAGTATGCCCAACTTTCCGCTGCGGAAACTCTCCGAAATGGCCAACGGGACCTCGGCTTCTGCTTCGACCAATTTGGCCCGACTCTCCACGATTTTCGCCGTGTTTTCCTGTTCGTGAGCCACGGCTTGAGCGCGCCGACCTTCCGCTCTTGCCCGAGCCACCCGCGTGTCAGCTTCGGCTTGATCCGCTTTCAACCGCGCGCCAATGTTTTCGCCGACATC
>DAOLCX010000066.1:0-8439 GCA_035327685.1 Pirellulaceae bacterium
CGGATGTGGGTCGTTTGCCACATTCATCGTCGCGCAGGGATGGGACGAGTCCAGACACAGCGACTCTCATTGAGCTCTGGGATCGACAGGGCAAGTTAGCTATGGAATTCCCGTATCGTTTTCGGAGCGGACCGTCCCAGCCGGTCGATTACTCCAGCGTGAGGTTGCCCTGTGGTTGGCGGGGGCCGTATTTGACATTGGGAGTGGGTCAAGAATCCATCGTGGATCCCTGGGGACGCCCCTTCGATTGTTGGGAAGATACGTCCGGAGCGGTGACGGAAGTTCGAACTCGCCCATTGCCGGGATCGGTTGACATTCAAACCTTAGAGGTTGATTTGACAGTTGGTCTGGTGACCGTTTCTGGAGTCTTGTCCTGGCGCGAACAAGCTCCTCCGACAGAGATGAAGGTAGTATTGTTAACGCCTGATCCCCAGCAATCGTTAGAGGTATTAGCGGTGCGCGCGGATGAAGATCCGGAAGCGAGCAGTTTTTTGTTTTCGGATGTTCCCGTGGGATTGCGCGCCATTTGCATACAAGCTAACGACCGATTGATCGTTCGATATGTGACGGTGCCACCAGGAGGCGTCGCGTTAAATTTGAGTATCGGCGGTACCGAACCATGACGCGACGACCAACATTGAGTCTGATCCTGATCAGCGGTCGGCTTGCTTACCGAGCTGATTTGCCAAACCCGGGCACTACGCCTTTGGCAACGGTAGACAAGTGGGATGTCGAACCCGGCAGCGACTTCGTGGCGACGATCGAGTCGATTGTGTCTCGCAGCGGACCTTGGGCGTCCCGAGTATTGGTTCTGAGCGCCGAGGTCTGGACAAACGTGGTTCGTTTGCCGTCAGCCGGGCTGAAGGCCATGCCTGACGACGAATTGGAACAAGCCCTGCGTTATGAAGTCGAATCGTTGATTGGACTATCTGGAGACGCGATGGCGATGGCCTATCGTCGCTTACCCGATGCTGGATTGGAAGCTCAGTTCTGGGTCACTGCCTGGCCGGACGAACCGTGCCGCACGGTGTTTGAGAAGTTATCACAACGCGGGGTACGTTCGGTTTCCTTTGCGCATCCCGCAGGCCTGGCGGAAAGCACCGGTTTGTCGCATCAACGTCGCTTCGAGTATTGGCCGACCGCGTTGGCCGAGTTCAGCGGTGGTCGCAACCCATCAATAGGGATTATTCATGGAGCTTCCGCGGTTCAGCGGTGGCGCGATGAAGTGTTGTTGGCGAATCAAACGACCGACGTTGAGTCGATTTTGTGGGGGCCAGGGGGCGATGCTTGTCCGACCAGCGATTCCGTTTCGATCGATGATTTGAGCCACGAGGAAGCGCTGAAAAAGTGGATGTTGTCGGCTGGTCAATGTCATCCGAGCGAGTATCCCTGTTGGACGCTGTCGCAACATCGCCCCGTGTCGGTTGGGCGGTGGGCCTTGGCGGCGGTCGGATTGGCGCTAGCAATCTGCGCAGTGTTGTTGCATGGAAATTGGATGAGACAGCGCCGCCAATCGATCGATGAACAACTGACGGCGATCCAGCAGTTGCTCAGTCGCCAGGAAAGCAACGATGCGGAATTGTTGCGGCTGGCGAGTGAAAAAGAAACTTTGTCTGCGACGACCGAGCAAGTGAATCTTCAAGTACAACTCTTGCAGTATTTCCTGGATCAGCAAGTTGGCCGCTTGGGCAAGCTGCTCGTGTGGTTGCTGGAATTGCGAACGGATGACGTGTTGATTCGTGAGCTCAGACCTCATGAGCGCGGCATGTCGATCATCGGCATGTCGTTGAACAGTGAATCCGCACCCCAGTTAGCCAATCAATTGCGGGATCTGGCTCAGCCATATGGTTGGCGCGTGTCATTAGCCGCGCAGATCGGAGCCAAGACGTTGGTCAGTGGCGGCCCATGGGAATTCGAGATTGTCCTGGAGGACATCGGCAACAAGAGTCCGGGGGGCGCCTTGTGGGAGGCTGACCGGAAAGCAACTCGATTGGCTCGCGAAACACGAGGTGAACGCTATGTTCGTTAGATCTGTGAAAAAATCTCGCGAGCAACCGCTGTTGTGGCTTTTCCCGGCAGCCCTGGTGTTGGCTGGGTACGCCTTTGGCATCGCATTGCCCGCCCAACGTGAACAAAGTCGGCAGGCGACTCGGCTGGAGTCCCTGCAAACACGCGGCATTGATCAAGACCTGGTCGAGATGACTCAAACCGGATTGGAAATGACGCGCCGCGAAGTGGGATTGCTCAAAACGCGATTGGACAGTCAACAAGAGCGGTTGCGGACACTCAGTCTCGGCTGGCGAAGTCAGGAATCGCGATTGGAAACGGTGAGGGAAATCACCAAACTCGCCAAGGAACACAACTTATCGGTGTTGACACAACAGTTTGAGACGAAGCAACAGTTGTCTGAATACCTGCAACGTGTTGTGCAAATGATGGAACAGCAAACTCCCGACGCGCGATTGGAGTATTGGCAGGTTCAGTTGGGAGGACGCTATCGCGATATGTCGCATTTCCTGTCGGCACTGGATACATCACGCGTGAAAATGATTCCGGTGTTAGTCACGATGAAAGCATCGGCGGCCAACGATGGCAATCATTTGTGGACTGTCGTGTTTATTGTATAGAATTGCAACTGCTGACGTTGATCATGAACCCATTTTCAATCCACAGCGATCTGCGCGAACTGTTGTGCCGCGCTGCCGAAATGGGAGCCAGCGATGTCCATTGGTCCGCGGGGCGGCAGCCGGCCTGTCGCTCTGGAGGGGAGTTGATTCCGATGGACGTATCCGTTCAATCGGAGTCGTTATCCGAAGCTTGTCTGGCGCTTCTCAACGAGGCGCAAAAGTCAAAGCTCTCGACTTGCGGCGCCGTGGATGGTGCCTTTTCGGTCGATCAAGGGACGCGTTGGCGTTTTAATGTGTACCGGACGCAAGGCCAGTTGGCCTGTGCCTTGCGCCGGTTAGAAAACCAGGTGCGCGACTTACCTGCGTTGGGATTGCCTGCCCGTCTGTACGATCTGTGTGACGCCCGGGCGGGCCTGTTCCTGGTGGCCGGACCGACAGGGTCCGGAAAGAGCACGACACTCGCCGCATTGGTTGATCGAATCAACCGGACTCGGCGTTGCCATATTATGACCATTGAAGACCCCATCGAATATCTCCACCGGTCGCAAACTGCCTGGGTGACCCAGCGGCAGGTCGGCTGGGATGCTCCCGATTTTTATCAGGCGTTGGTCGATGCCTTGCGCCAAGACCCCGATGTGATTCTCGTGGGCGAGATTCGAGAGTTAAACACGATTCGAACGGCCATCACTGCCGCAGAAACGGGACATCTGGTATTGGCTTCGGTCCATGCTGCCGATTGCGTCGGAGCCGTGGAACGGGTACTCAGCGTGTTTCCAGGCGATGAGCAGGCGACGATTCGACACTTGTTATCGATGACGCTCCGCGCGATTGTCGCTCAGCACCTGGTGCTAGGCCGGGCAACGCCTGCCCTGGAACAGCGCGGCGGCGATACCCAAAAGTCTAAGCGAGTATTGGTCAGCGAAGTGTTGCACGCAACTCCGGCAGTGAGCAACTTGATCTCCCAGATGAACCTGAAACAGATTCGTTCGGCCATGGAAACGGGCGGGTCGGTCGGGATGTACACCATGGATCAGTGCCTGGCGGGGTTAGTGAGACGCCGGCTTATCGACGACATCACTGCTCGTGGAATGGCCCGCAACCCGCAGTTGGTGCTGGAGATGGTCCAACGCGGAGAACGCCATTCGATCGGAATCAGTTAGAGACTATGCAGAGCAGCGATCAGGTGACGACAGCAGATTTGTTGGACATGGATCAGGTCAAGGTAGATCCGCGGTGGGCATTGCGCATCCCTGCCAGTTTGGCACAGCGTCGTCAATTGCTGCCGTTCGCCAAAATCAGTCAACACGTCTTGGTGGCTTGCCGCGATGCCAGTGATGTGCAGGGATTGCAAGCTGTCGAACGTTATGTACAGGCCGAGATCTTGCCGCAGCCAGCTGAGCCAGCTTCGTTGGATCGAGCGATCCAACGAATTTTTGCGGATGCGTTAGCAGGTGGAAATCCATCCGCACCGCTGCGTGCCGCCATTCAAGCGCGAGTGAGTAACGAGGAAGTCGAAGGGGAAGAGATCGTGGCCCTCAGCCATGAACTTTTTTTTGCAGCGCGCATTCGCCAGGCCACGGATATCCACTTGGAGCCTGGAGACCACGAAGCGCGAGTGCGGATGCGGGTTGACGGGGTATTGGAGGAATATCGTCGAATTCCATTGAGCGTGCACCAGCCGTTGATCTCCCGGTTTAAAGTGTTGGCAGGTATGGATATCGCCGAGCGGCGCGCCCCACAAGATGGCCGGTTTACTGTCGGCGGCGATAGCGGTCAAGCTGTCGATGTTCGCGCTGCCACGATACCTACCAAACGGGGCGAGCGATTGACGCTACGATTACTGGCTTCTCAAGCCCAGGATTTATCGCTCGACAAATTGGGAATGACGCCCACGCATTGGACGGCGTTTGCGAATGCCTTGCAGCAGCCCAATGGCCTGATCATGTTGACCGGTCCGACAGGATGTGGCAAAAGCACCACGTTATATGCGGCCATCCGGCATTTGATGTCTTTGCGTCCGCTGAACATCATTACGATCGAAGATCCAGTTGAGTATGCCATCGACGGCGTCTCACAGGTAGAAGTAGACGCGGCGGACAAGGTCAGTTTTCATAAAGCGCTGCGGGCCGTTTTGCGTCACGACCCGGATGTCTTGATGATCGGAGAGATTCGCGACGCGGAAACTGCGGAAATTGTGGTGAAAGCCAGCCTGACTGGTCACCTGGTATTGACTTCACTTCACACAAATTCCGCGTTGAACTCAGTCAACCGGTTGGTGGATATGGGGATCAAGCCATTTTTGATCGGCGCGATCAGTCGATTGTATGTCGCGCAACGTTTGGTCCGCCGGTTATGTGCTCATTGTCGAAGTTCTCGGCCCTTGGGGGAAACCGAAGCATTGGCGTTGGGACAACCGGAACGAGTTGGCCAAACGGTCTTTTTTCCCACGGGATGTCGGTATTGTGCCGGAACTGGATTCGCTGGCCGAACCGGGCTGTTCGAACTGCTTCCCTTCGATGCTCAACTCGCGCGTTGGGTCCATCGGAATCAAGACGAGTTGTCTTTGCGCGAGCACCTGATCGAAGACGGTTGGACCACGATGCTCGACGATGCCTGGACCAAGTTGAGCGACGGGACGACGACTCCTGCTGAAGTCATCCATGTGGTGAGTGTATAGGTTGCACCATGCCCGAGTACGACTATCGAGCACGCGACCATCAGGGAGCCCGCCGCGCGGGGACGATCCAAGCGTCCAATCGCGTGACGGCCATCTCACAACTGCGCCAGCGAGGCTGGATCATTGTGGGCATTGACGAGCGTCGGGCGAGCCCCATGCAATCCCTGCGGATGTGGTGGCCGATCAGGCCCTTGCAAGTGGAGTTGGCTTTGCAGCAAATAGCGGTGACGGTCCGTACAGGAATGACCTTGACAGCCGCCATTGATTTGCTGCGGCAACAGTCGAAAAACCAATCCATCGGTCGCGTCTGGCCAGCGATTCAGCAGCGATTACAGGCCGGGGTAAGTTTGAGCCAGGCCATGCAAGCGCATCGGTGTTTTCCAGATTTTGCGATCCAACTGGTTCGAGTGGGGGAGCAGACGGGACAGTTGGCTCCCGTACTGGATCGATGTGTGGAAACAATGCGCCGTCGCCGCTTGGCGCGGCAAGAATTTGTTTCCGCGGCCATTTATCCGCTGCTGGTCATCGTGCTGGCGCTGATCGCTACCATCTATATGGTCGCCTATCTAATTCCACGCTTGGAGATCTACTTGGTTAGTCTGGGCAAGCAGTTGCCGCCCATGACACAACAGTTATTGGGAACGGCCCACTGGCTGCGCGAAAATGGAGTCTGGTTGCTGTTCGGAACCATCCTGATCGCGGTGGGGTGGATCATAGCTTGGCGATGGCCGATGAGCCGTTTGTGGTTAGACCGCACTTGGTTGAGGCTTCCTGTCCTGGGAAATCTGATTCGATTGAAAGAATCGGCCTCGTTTTCACGGATCGCGGGAATGCTATTGGCGAGCGGTATCACGTTAGCCGAGAGTTTATCCAGCGTCCCGTTCTTGCTGAGCAATCAATATTTGGCGAAAGTCGTCCGCGAAGCGCGAGACCGAATTCTGCGGGGCGGTCAGTTGGCAGAAGCCTTGGATCAACCAAATGGTTTCTCGCCGGTGTTAATTAGCATGATTCGCGTCGGAGAGCAAACCGGCGATTTGACGCGTGTGCTGGGCGAAGCCACCGATTACCACGAGACGCAGTTTATTGGTTTGACACAACGAGTCAAAGCGGCGGCCACACCTGCATTGACTTTGGTGATCGGTACGGTTGTCGGCTATGTGTATGTCGCTTTTTTTGTGGCGTTGTTTGCAGGCGGGGCTGCGGGGGAATCCGCAAGAAGTGAATTCGACTCCAAACTGAAGATAAGGGGGGAAACCATGGGATTGATTGGCAGGCGGATAGTTACCTTGAACCAGAAGTGGAAAAGTGGATGGAGAACCGGCATCCTGGCCTTGGGATTGCTGTTTTGCCCGGGAATGCTCTGGGCCCAGAACGGCAATCAAGATGAAGATCCTGCGTCGGCTACCAACGTGATACAGGCAACGCTGGACAAAATCCGCGAAGTCGAGCAATTAGATAAGTACATCGCAGAAAATTCATCTCTGAAAGCTGAGAATCAGTCCTTGAAACAACAAATTGCTAGCTTGAACAAACAAGTTCAGGAGTTGACGCAGCATGTGGCCAAATTGACGGAAGAATTAAAGTCAGAGAACGAGCGTTTGCGGAAACAACTGGTCGAACTCCCCAGTTTTGAGGTCAAATCCAAAGTATTGTCGGGAGAACAGGGAATCGCTGTACTCGCTAGCGGTGGCAAAAACTATCGCGTCCGCAGCCAGGTTGAAATGTCAATTCCGGCTGCGAATGGCGTATGGGTCTTGATGAAGGTTGAAAAAATCACTAATGATGTCATCGAATTGCGATTTCCCGAACTGGATCGCATCATTGTGATTTATGATTGACGACAGCCGAGTAGGACGGAATGGAGTTCGCCCGCTCAATCTTGACGTTCCGTTTGGCGTGGGTGGGTGTTGCCCGATGGGTGAGCGCGGCCATTCTCGTCTTGTATTTGGCGGTTGCCCAAGCTCAGGGCGGGCCGCAGTTCGATTCAACCGCATTTTCCGTGGGCGACTCGCTGGTTCCCAGGAGTCCGCTGGCTCCCCAGTTTGTTCCCCTGCCCCAAGCGAACTCACTGATCGACCTCGTCGATTTCCGCGAACAACCTCTCGATGACGCCATTCGCACTTTCTCCGAGCAATCGGGGTTGAATATTGTGGCGTCGCGCGAAGCCGGCAAGACCATCATCAATCTTTTCTTGCGCAATATCCGGGCCATTGATGTCCTGGAGAATCTGACGAAGACCCACAATTTGTACTACCGTGTCGATGAGGTTTCGGGAATTGTCCGCATCTTCACCACTCGCGAGTACGAGCGGAACCTGGCCAGTTTCCGAGATGAGCAGACTCAAGTCTTCACTCTGCTTTACCCCAATCCCATTGACGTGGCGGTCGCCATTCGCGATTTGTTTGGCGAACGGGTTTCGTTGAATTTTGGCGTCGGCGATGAAGATTCGATTCTGGAACTAATCTATCGGCTCAATCGGTTTGATTTGGTGGATAGCCGCAGTTTGGGGTTAGGGTCGTTTAACGGAACCTACGCCATTGGCAGCCGCCCTACGCTCAGCGGGATCACCGGCATTGGCGGGTTTGGGGCCAACGTACGGAGACAGTTTCCCGATCCCCGGTTGGCACAAAGTGAGTTAATGCCCTTGCGCGACCTGACCGCCGAACAGATTCAACAATTGATTTCGGCCGTGGAATCCAAACGAACGGAAGGTCCAGCGACGCCACAACTGCCGGGAGAGGATGTGATCGATCCGGTATCCCAATTGCTTAAAGAGCGGCAGGCCACCATCTATGTCACGGTGATTCGCCGGAATAACCAGGTCGTGGTTCGCACGGGTGATCGCGAGACCATGGAACAAGTGCAAATGTTGATCCATTCACTCGACGTACCGACACCCTTGGTGTTGCTGGAAGTGAAAGTCATGTCGATCCTGTTGGATGATCGATTTCGCAGTGTGTTTGACTATCAGTTCTCCGACGGTGGGTCGGGGGCGGGTGGATTCACGACTGGGGATGTCTTGCCTACGCCGTCGGATGCACTGATCGGCGAAGCCAGACGGTTGGCCTCGATGCTCCCCGGTGGGGCCGTATTGAACCAGGGCGATTTGACCTTTCAATTCGTCAGCAACAGGTT
>DAOLCX010000067.1:0-8398 GCA_035327685.1 Pirellulaceae bacterium
CAATGCCTTTCACGGCGGGGACACTGATCGGCTTCTGCCCACCCGCATCGAGCACCCACATTTCACTACCATGAATGCCATTTTCGGCGTTGAAAAAGGCAAAGCCATTCGCGTTCGCAATAAAGCGCGGATAGCTTTCCGTTGCTCCGGGATTGATGTCGATGAGAATCGTTCCAGCCGTTGTTCCGTCCGACATCCACAACTCCCGGCCACTTTCTGGCGAACTGGCCCGAAACCACAAGGTGCCATTGACATTGGTCAGTTGATTGGTCCCTGAATTGGTCGGTCCCGGATAGATATCCTTGACCATCGCTGTGCCGGCGAATGTCCCATCGCTTCGCCAGAGTTCGTCGCCGTGGACGCCATCCGCGGCGCTGAAAAACAAGGTTCCGTTAACATTTGTCAAATTGCGCAGTGCTGATCCGGTGGAAAAGGGATTGATGTCCTTCACCGGAACCGTGCCATTCGACGTGCCGTCACTTTTCCACAACGAGCGCCCGGCAAACACGTCGTTGGTATCGAAGAAGAGCGTGCCGTTGACGTTGGTCAGGCTTTGGGGTGAACTGGAGTCACTTCCAGGCGCGATATCCTTGACCATAACGGTTCCGCCTGTCGTGCCGTCCGATCTCCACAGTTCCTCGCCGTGGACACCATCAGTGGCTCTGAAGAAAAGTGTTCCATTCACATTGGCCAATATGAAAGGAACGGAAGACGCTGCTCCGGGCGAAATGTCCTTGACCATGACGGTGCCATTTTCCGTGCCGTCGCTTTTCCACAGCTCGATCCCTGACCCCGGGACATGGGTTCTAAAGAAAAGCATTCCATTCACATTGGTGAGTTCATTGATGTGGTAGGACGAAGTGCCAGGAACGACATCCTTCACCATCACAGTTCCGGTTGAAGTTCCATTCGACTTCCACAGATTGTAACCGTGTGCTGCGGTTTCGGCCATGAAGAACAGAATCCCATTGACGTTCGTCAATTGAGCGAAGAGGCTATGCAGTCCATTTCCGTTGGAGTGAATATCGGCGACCATGAAAGTGCCGTTGGCCGTCCCATCGCTACGCCATAACTCGTGACCATGCACGCCATCATTCGCGCCAAAAAACAGGATGCCGTTGACGTTCGTCAGTCCGAACGGAGCTGAAGTGTCTGCCCCTGGCCGGATGTCCTTAACCAGCACCGTGCCGCTGGCCGTGCCGTCTGATTTCCAGAGTTCGGTGCCGTTCGCCGGAGTCCACGCCGTAAAGAACACGATGTTATTGACGTTGGTGAAGTTGGTCGGCGTTGACGATGGCTCGCCGGGGACAATATCGATCAACAGCGGCACGGGGGCCAACATCGATCGAGGCTCTAAGCGATCGTAGGCCAACTGAGCCCTGCCAGCGGCCATCCCCTCTCCGCGCCGAGTGCAAGCGGGTGCCCAATCCAGGACTTGAGAAACAACGCGAGAAAACATGGGATTCCTCCTGCCATGAGAGTTCGCAGCGCTACGGGCCGCGGTTTTAAACTACCATCAGACACTGGAGGCTTATCCCGCCACAAACCGGACAGTCGTTTGACGATCCATCTCGTCAAGTAGCATCGAACAGGGCGGCGTTTGCATCCGCGGCCTGGGCCGCTTGCAAAAAACACTCCTGAATTTGAGCGTTGCTCAAGCCCATCAATCTCACTTCATTCCAGTCGGCGCGCTCAAATGCAAGGACACAAGAAAGGACATCACCCAGTACACCTTGGCGATACAATAGCGCATTCTTGATCTCAATCGACAAGGGAACTTGTTGGAGCGCGGTTGGCAGCGGAATTCCCAATAGTGCTTCCATCGTCGAGAACATGCCGACGGTGAACGCCCCTGGTATTTGCACCTGGGCGATTTCCAGAATCTTCTCAGCCATTTCGCCGCGCAATACCGCCAACTTCGACAACTCCAGAGGTCGATCCTGCGCGTGTTCGTGGAGCATGAACGTCAGCAACGACCGCAGCTTTCGTAAGCCCAACATACTCAAGGCTTGTTTGATCGACGTGACTTCCGAATTGAGTGCGAAGGCAGCGGAGTTGATCAATCGCAAAACCTTAAACGTCAATGCCGCGTCCTGGACCGCCATGCGTTCAAACTCGTCCATGCCGATGCCTTCCGAGTTGATCATTCCGAGGATCTGCAATATCACCAACGCGGACGACGCGATTTTCGGCTCGCGAACAATCGCAGGCTGGCTGAAAAAGTAACCCTGAAACCAATCGAAGCCTAACTCAAAACAGTAGTTAAAGTCATCAGCGGTCTCGACTTTCTCTGCGATCAGCGTGAGAGGGAATTGCCGTAACCAGTCCAACATTTGAGGCAGCGTACTTCGATCAACATGCAGTACATCGATTTTGACGATATCGATCCATGGGGCAACTTCCCGAATGGTATCCACGTTGATCACGTCGTCCAGCGCCACACGAAAACCCTTTTCGCGCAGCGTCTTGATCTCTTCGATAACCGCGCCATCAATCGAAACACCCTCCAACACTTCCAAAACGATTTGCGACGGCTCGCACGGCATTTCCAAGTCGCCTCGAAGTAGTTCTTGAGGTAGATTGAAAAACGCCAAATTCTCGCCCACCAAGCGCTGTAAACCGATATCCATGAAGGTTCGCGCAAGCACCGAATTCGTGGCGGCCACCCCATCCGTAATCTGAGCTGCAGGCCCCGCATGGCTCCGATACAACAACTCGTAGCCAATCACTTCTTTTTCGCGGGTGAAGATGGGTTGGCGACCGATGAGAACCTCGTTCATATCAACCTTAGTTTGTTAGGCCCTATTAAAAGCGAATTGAGAATGATCACGGGGTGGAGGAATGTCTCGGCGAATGTTCATCTTTAGCGCAACGCGGCGATGCACCACCGAGCGGCGCGGGAGTCGCTTTCAGGTCAGGCAAGTGCCGTCTGTATGGCAAGTCCTGTTCTGGACCTGAAAAAGACATCCGACGACTTTAAATCCAACGATCGACCGCGTTGCGCATGAGATGGACAGTCACCATCTAAAACGTGACCATTCCAACTTCGCCGGATTCATGGGCAAATGGTCATCCATGTGATCGGCAATTTGTATTTGAAATGGCAGCACACCACACAGGTCAAGGCTGGAAGGGCATCTTAGCAACAGGGTCGGTGCCGCACAACTACAGGTTGTCGGCCCGAATAAAGAATTCTGAGCGTTTAGGAGGCCATTCCAATCAGGTGTCGTGATTGAGAAGGTACTTTATCGAACCGCATAGGCGGTTTTGTGGCCTGGTATTTCAGCGGCGGCCGGGAGCACGCTTGATTCGGAGCAGTTCGCCGCAATCGAGCCACACGAGTTTGCAATGGGGGCACGAATCGATGACGACAGCTCCCGGGCCAGCAAAAGGGTGCGTGTCCATTTGCGAGCCGCAGACCGTGCATTGACAAACATGGTGTAGCTGCAATGCATCCAAAGGCCCATTCAACTGATTTGGGCCGCGGTACTGTTTGCGGAGCGTTTCGACGAGATGGCGAAATTCGCATCCTTGTGTCATGAATCCCAGACAAAAAGGGCAAGCCACGACTTTGATGCCAAACAACTCGGCGAATCGCGTTTCCTCGCGGCAGCGAGGGCAGACGATCCCTGCTCCCCGTTCGCTCATTTCCAGGGGCTCGTGGGTGTTCATTGGAGAGGACGTGTCCACGGATCATTTCCTTATTCAGTTTGGATGGAAAGTGGGTTTCAGGTCATTCGGCTTCTGAGACATAGGACCAGCAACGTGTCAAGGATGACCTGCGATTTGGCCGGCTTCACCTCTGGATGGAGTTCGGCTTGTATCCGATCGATCGCCGACCATCGAAAGCGTCGAACTTCTGCCAGTGCCGCTTAGTGCGCGAATCTGTTTTTTGTAAGTTGCATTGCCGTGCACAGACCGCGGCCCGTGAACGGTCACCTAATCTTCAACTCCTTGGCAAGTGTAGTGCGCTGAGGCGGTTCAAGATTGGCAAACACCCGCGTGAATTGGTTGGTTTAACACGTCGGGTGGTTATGATCGGAATAAAACGGCAAAAAGGATCGTTTTAGATGAACCTGATGGTTGGCTAGCATTGTATCGAGTTGCCATTCCTGGATTGCTTTTCGCGGTCACATGGTCTTTTTCATCCGTAGCTCAAGAAGCCGTGCAGCCGTTCACGAAAAGTAGGGTGCGTAGAGCAAGTCGGTCGACAAAACATGGTTGCTTGGAAGAATCGAACTGCGACACTGACAGGGTTTTGATCTACATCAAGGCGACTTGCGGAACGCACCAGGTTCAAGCTTGGCCAACAATACCCTGAACGGTTACCTCATTTGCCATTGATTTGGCCGACCAACAAGCTCAAGTGACTTTCGGCCGGCAGGTGAGGGAGGGACCTGGTCCATTCAAATTTGCTTTATAATATGGGTGGCCGCGCATGTGTAAACGGGCTGATGGGCTTGGGCGTTTCGTGGCGGTTTCTGCGAGTGTAAACAAGGCGATGGCGATCGCATTGAACGCGCGAGGTAACAGGTCGGCCTCGCATTGGGTGTTGATAACGCAATGACGCAAATGAGTAGTTGCAGCGACTATGGGAAATTATGTGTTCAGGGTGGTGGTGTGGGCTTGCACGGCTCAGGCAATACTGGCTGCCAATTCGGGAACGAATTCGATTGAGGGCGCTGGGGCCAGACGGCATCCGGTGAGTGTCATCGAAGCGGACGTCTATGTCCAAAAGTTTTCGACCATTGTGCGGCTGAAATGCTTTGCGGACGAGTTAGAGTTGTTTCAGGGAGTGACACCACTGAGCAATGGCTTCTACGATCCAGACGAGATCGACGAAGCCACCCAGGATCACGCGCGGTACTTGCTCGATCGCTTAGACTTGATGGATTCTGAGGGGCATGTGTTGCAGGGCCAAATCGTCGAAGTCATCGAAGTCGATCTTCCCGATGAAGGGATTCGCGCCGGCGAACTGATGAACTTTATGATCGGATACCATTTTGAGTATCGCTACGACGAACCGCCGGAATTCATTACGATACGCCATCGATTGTCGGGTGACAACTACTTGTTTCCGGCGGAGTTCAAAGTGCTGCTGCGGCAGGCCGGTTCGGATCAACCTTATTTTCAGATGATGAAACCCGACCAGCCAGAGTCGTTTCGTTTCGACTGGTCCAACCCTATCTTGTCGTCGGATGCATCGGAGAAAGACTGGGAGGCTTGGTTTAATGAACAGCGCGAAACTATGTTGGGAATCACCAGTTACAGCAACGTGTATTCGTTTATCTACATCACGCCGTATCAAGTGCGGCACGAACTGCTGATCCCATTGGCCAACCTGGCCACGGTGATTGATCTGGAGCGAGCCGACCCGGCTTTTTTGGATATTGCTGAACAGGACCAGGCCCGTCGGCAGTTGGAGGCGTATTTTCAACAGTGGAACCCGGTGGAAATTGACGGGATGACGGTGCAGCCAGTATTTGATCGCGTCGATTTCTACGGTTTGAATTTTCGCGATTTTGCGGTGCGCGCTCCGAGTCAGCGGATCAGCATGGCCAGTGGGCGCGTGGGTTTGATCATGTCGTACAGTGCCAAGTCGCCGCCGGACCAGGTGTCCTTGACGTGGACGATGTTCAACGACGCGGTCCGGACTGTGGATGCGGTAGTGTTTGCGTTGGATGACGTGCTCAAAACTCAGTTTTCGCGATTCATCGAAGACAACACCTTTCGGTGGAGTAGCCCCACGCGCATCGAATTGCCGACGATCGAAGAGATTCTTGTCGAATCGCCTCCGATTTCGCCGATCCGCGTTCCCGTGGTGGCGATGATTGGTGGGGTGTTGGTGGTGCTGGTTGTTGTAACGGGCAAACGCTGGATGGGGACGGTGGGAGCCTGTTTGACGGCGTGCGCGTTACTGATCGGCGTATTTTTGACCTGGCAAGTCGGAAGTGTGGAGATTGTGCGCTCGGGCCCGCCCATCGACATCCCACCTGCAGTTGCCGATGAGGTTTTTCGTCGCCTCCACGCCAACGTATTCCGGGCATTTGATTATTATCGAGAGTCGGATATCTACGACGCGTTGGCCAAGAGCGTGGCGGGGCCGCTGCTGCGCGACTTGTATCTGCAATTGCGGCAAAGTTTGGAGGTCAAAGAACAGGGAGGAGCCATTGCCCGTATCGACCATGTGGAAATGGTCGAGGGAGAGCTTCAAGAAATTCGAGTTGAGCAAGGCCGATTGGGTTTCGGATACCGCTGCCGTTGGAATTTAGTCGGGACCGTCGAGCATTGGGGGCACCTACATCAGCGGACCAATCAATACGATGGCGAGTTTCGAATCGACTTGGTTGACGGTGGCTGGAAAATCACCAAAATGCAGACATTGGACGAGCAGCAAGGACCGGTGAAAACCAGCTTGCGTCAGTTCTAATGGCTGATCACGATGATATCGATGAAGTGTTGGAGACTTGCGGTCGGTGGAGACAACTCCGAGTGAATCTTTGCAAGGGCACATATGAGATCTAAACGAGCGCAGAGTGGTTTGTGGCTGGCGATCGGCACCGGGCTGTGGATGTTGGGCATGGTGCCCATTTCTTCAGTGTCCGCACAAGATATTGACGCTGACAAGCGCGTGCTGAATCGGACTTTTCGCGGCCCAGATGATTTTGAATTGGTCATTGGTCAATTCACGGGCCTGGTGGATGGGAGAGCAGTCATTGTGGACGCTCAAGGTACAGCGCATCGATTTGCGATGGCAGCGTTTCATCAAGATGACCGCCAGTGGATCAACGAGCAAATGAACCAGCAACGGAAGCGAGTCGAATCGCGCCAGGAGTTTGCGAGAATCGCCTTGCAGTTACAATCCAATCGGCCGGCGACGATTATTCAAACTTGCCGCAGGATTCGTTACTTGAATCGCGACGCCAACCTCGACAAAACGGGATTAGTCCAGGTCATCAACAACTTTGCCGACGAGAATGTCCGCTACGAAGCATTGTTGGCCTACATGGCCATCATGCCCGATACGGGGGAGAGCCTGGATCAATTACTGGCCGCGTTCACGACACATTGGAAAGGCTTGACGCCCATGGTCGAACGCAAACCCGAAGAGTTTTTGTTGGAAATCGCCAAGCTTGGCGAAATCGCCATCCCTTATTTGGCGCACGCGATTTACGGCGGTTTTGTCACGCCCCCAGCGACCGGGGAAGCGTTCACTGACCAGATGCAGTCGTTGGCCGACGACGACGTCGAAGGTTGGAGGACTCGAGAAGCCGGTATTAAAGCCGCGGCGCGCATTCGGGTGTATGACTCTGCCCGGCTGATCCTGCACGCGTTGCACGAAACCGAGAAGATTGAGGAGGAGGCGCTCAATCAGAGGATCATCCTCGTCTGTCTGAACGAGTTGGGGAATCTGGCCTTGGATGACCCGGACGTTCAACAAGCGCTGGCCTTTTACGCGCCGCGTTTCCCTGTGGTGGTCGAGCGGGCCCGTAAATTAATCGCCGCCGCAAACACTCCATCAGATAAATTGCCGTAATCGCTCATCGACGCCAGCCAGGAATTGGCGAGCCGGTTCGCTGCTGACCACTCTCGAGTCGTAATGCAGCGTCAGATGCAAACGGCCTGCATATTCGACAGCCGCCAGGCTCAAGGGCATACCCGCTCGGATCGGTGCCACCAGTTCGACATCGGACAAGACATGTCCCCCCATGGTCAGTTGGCGGTGTTCCACCGGCAATCCGGTTTTCAAAAAGGGTCGGCCCAGGTTGGTCAGCATGGTCGTAGCGCGACGTGTTTGGCGAGCCGTCCGATATTGGAGCCAGCGCGTGGACACGGCGTTGACGCGGACAGCGAGCAAAAACATTTTGTCCAGATGCCAGCGGCGGATCAGCCCCAGTTCAAAGTCGATGCCGCGGGCAAGTCCTTCGCGGTCCGCCATCTCCCGCGACAGCCTGTCCAGTTGCACCAGCGACGCGCGATTACAGGCCGGCATCGTGACATCGGCAGGCAGTCGAATACTGATCGGGACAATTATCCGCAGGTACTCGTGCGGGGAATAACTCGACTGGCCGCGCAACCAGGCATCGGTCGCTGCAAAAGTGCCCGCCAACAGGATTGAATTGAGTGTGACACCGGTTCGATGAGCGGCGCGCCGCAGGGCGCTGACCTCTTCTCGTTCATACCGGACCGTCAACACGGCCGGATAGTCGGCGGCCAAGGCCTGTTCCGCCAAACCGTTGGGAGACTCGAGGGTTTGAAATCGGCGCAACAGAAACTTGGCAGCGCCAAACAGCGCAATGGGTTGTTTCCACACGTGAGCGAGGTACCGGCGTGTGAGAAGTCCCAATTCGTTTCGCCGTCTCAAGGCGCTTGGGTCGAGTTGTATCCAACCCGTGTC
>DAOLCX010000068.1:0-8297 GCA_035327685.1 Pirellulaceae bacterium
CCGTCCGCGACATTCCAGGCCCACCCCTCGATTGGACAGCGATCGGGCGCGTCGACGCCGCTGCGGGCCGGATTGCCCACGATTGCATCGTCGCCGCAGCACAAACGGCGTTGTCCGGTGAAGTGGCGGGCATGGTGACGGCACCGATCAACAAAGCGTCCTTGTCGGCTGCTGGCTGTTCGCAAATCGGGCACACCGAACTTCTGGCCGAAGTCACGGGAGTGACGGATGAAGCCATGTTGTTGTATATGCCACCCGGCGCGACGATTCCTCACCACGAAGTCGGGCTGGGAGTCGTCCATACGACGTTACACATCGCGCTGCGAGACGTGTTTGGGCATTTGTCCGTAGAGCGGATCGTCAGCCGTTGCCGGGCGATTAGCGATTTTGTCGATCGCTTGTTGCGAGCCCGCCAACGGCATCGCGCGCCGCGCGTGGCGGTGGCTGCCTTGAACCCCCATGGGGGAGAGCAAGGTCTGTTTGGCCGCGAAGAACTGGAGATCATTGGCCCGGCGGTTCGAGAATCTCAAGGTTTGGGTTTGCCGGTCACGGGTCCGTGGCCCGTCGATACGCTGATGGCCCGCGCTGTGGGCGGCGAATTTGACGCCGTGGTTGCCATGTATCATGATCAAGGTCACATTGCCTTGAAATTGCTGGGGATGCGCGAGGCCGTAAATGTGACCTTGGGACTGCCAATCGTGCGAGTCAGCGGGGCGCATGGGACGGCGTTTGAAATTGCCTGGCAAGGACGGGCCGACTGTGGCAGTATGATCCAATCGATCTGTTTGGCGGCCCAGTTGGTCCGTTCGTTGAATCATTAAAGAAACAGTCGCATGTTGCGCGGAGAGACTCGATTGATGCGTGAAAGTATTGGCCTTGGGTTCGTGTGCGTTTTGTTGGTAGTTGGGGCCTGTGCAGCAGATGATCGGGTCAGTTATACGCAACACGTGCAACCGCTATTGTCGCGTCGCTGCTACGCTTGTCATGGGCCCGACGAACAGACTCGCGAAGGGGGATTGGCCATGCACCGCCGCGAGTTGCTATTGGCGGAGGCGGACAGCGGTGACCGCGCCGTGGTTCCCGGCAGACCGCAACGCAGCAGTTTGATTGAGCGTATCTCCAGCGACGACCCATTCGAACGGATGCCCCCTCCGGGACACGGTCCACCCCTGACAGAAATCGAAATCGACTTGCTCCGGCGCTGGATCGAGCAGGGAGCGGAATTTGAAGGGCATTGGGCTTATCAGCCGATTCGGCAACCCGAGTTGCCGTCTGTTCATCTGGTCGATTGGCCCAAACATGCGATTGATTATTTTGTTTTGGAGAAACTGGAGCACCTGGGCCTCACGCCGGCGGAACCGGCCAGTCGCGAAACGTGGATGCGACGAGTCTATTTGGATTTGGTAGGTTTGCCGCCTACCCTTGATGAACAACTGGCCTATTTGAGCGATTCTAGCGCAAATGCCGACGAGCGGTTGGTTGATCGCCTGTTGGCGTCACCGGCTTACGGTGAACACGCAGCTCGGATGTGGCTGGATTTGGCTCGTTACGCAGATTCGCAGGGCTACGCTCAAGACGAACTCCGCTCGATTTGGCCTTATCGAGACTGGGTAATTGATGCCCTCAATGCGGATATGCCCTTCGACCAATTTACGATCGAACAGCTTGCCGGGGATTTATTGCCAAACCCCACACGGGAACAACTTATCGCAACAGGTTTCCATCGCAATACGATGACCAATACCGAAGGTGGGACCGACGATGAGGAGTTTCGTCACGCGGCCATCGTGGATCGAGTCAATACGACGGGGACCGTCTGGTTGGGGACAACCCTGGCTTGTGCCCAATGCCACACACACAAGTACGATCCGATCACCCATGAAGATTATTATCGTCTGTATGCGATATTCAACCAGACTGCCGACAACGATCAACCGGACAATAGCCCCACGTTGGAGATTTGGAGCGAAGCGGATCTGGCAGAGCGCGAAGGGTTGCAACAGCGACTGGCGGAATTGGAAGGATTGGTGCAAGATGGCGAAAACCAAGACACGCGCACGGCGGAGATGGCCGCGATTCGCGAACGTTTGGGGCAACTGCGGCCGGTCACAACGCCCATCATGCGCGAGCTGACTGGCCAAGCGCGGCGCGCCACGCACATTTGTATCGGTGGAGCCCATCACTCGCTGGGTCCCCCCGTCGAGCCGGGGGTGCCTGTCGTCTGGCAGTATTCTGAAATGTCACCGACGAATCGGTTGGAGTTTGCTCGGTGGCTTATGGGTGACGACCACCCTCTCGTCGCGCGGGTCGCGGTAAACCGGCACTGGGAGCAGTTTTTCGGTCAAGGTCTGGTCAAGTCGAACCACGACTTCGGCACACAAGGTGATTTGCCGTCGCATCCGGAGTTACTGGATTGGATGGCCGTGGAGTTTCGCCGGGGAGGTTGGTCGTGGAAACAACTGACCAAACAGATTGTTTTGTCCGCGACCTATCGGCAATCGAGCCGGGTCACAACTGAGAAATTGGCGCGAGATCCGTCGAACCAGTGGTTGAGCCGCGGGCCCCGATTTCGGCTATCGGCCGAGCAAATTCGCGATTATGCATTGGGAGCCAGCGGATTGTTGTCATCAAAAATGCATGGCCCTCCGGTGCGGCCGCCACAACCCAGGTCCGGTTTGAATGCCGCTTTTGGCGGATCACTCGATTGGGATCCAAGCCCGGGCGAGGACCGGTACCGCCGCGGCATTTACACGCAATTGAGACGAGTTTATCCCTATCCATCATTCATGGCTCTGGACGCAACTAATCGGACGATTTGTACCGCTCAACGCGTGCCAACCAATACGCCGGTGGCCGCCTTTGTAACCCTGAATGATCCAGCGTTTGTCGAATGTGCGCAAGCCCTGGCCGGGCGAATCGTTAGCACAGTAGCCGATGATTTTGACGAACGCGCGATCAACATGTTCCAAATGATCGTTTGTCGAAAGCCAGATTCTTCCGAACTGGATGCGATTCGCGAATTACACGCGATGGCCCAGCAGATGTTTGCATCAGATCCGCTCAGCGCCACGCACCTGGCAGGCCAGAGTGGCGACGAAACTAATGTGAACTGGGTAGAAGTAGCGGCCTGGACTGTCATCGCCAATACGCTGTTTAACTTGGATGAGGTTCTTACCAAGAACTGAAATCAGGCACGTGTCGCATTGAAATGAAGCACGTGATATCAATCCACAAGGTCCTCTGGACGTAGTGTGGACAAAAAACTACGCTTCGGCGACGCCGATTGAAAATGAGCGTTGTTCCGAGGTTCAAACGAAGCTTTTCGTCGTCCTGTCGGTTTGCGCACTCTGGAGTTTTCAAAGATCCACCTGTATCAAAACTCGCCAGCGAGACTTTTCATGCTTTTTTCAAAAAAGCGATCTTCGCCATGGATCGTGTTAGCCGCGATTGTGCCCATGATGTTTGCCAGCGGTTGCCAGTTGATTGCGGAACAATGGGTAGAAATCTTTAATCGGAAAAGCGGTGCTTATCGGGGAACCAGCCAAGATACGAGCCTTCCTCGCGAACAGCGGCGGGCACTTTATCAGCAAGAATATATTGACAACCTGGACCGCCAGCGGCTGTTGGAAAACTATCGCACCTGGCCAGAAAACTGACGGTTTCGTTTAGTGGGCAATAACCTGGGTTGTGCTAGCGAATCAAGCCTCCCCCAGCAAATAGCCGAAACTAATACAAAGTCCTGCGCCTCGCGGTGAAGCGGTTTCGGCTGGACGCTAGCTGCCAAGAGTTCTTGCATTCGTATCGACCGAAAAGACATGTCCAGCCGACGCACTGATCAACGCCGCCGCCGTGTCCTGATGGAAGAGGTGGCGCAATCGCCGGTTGACACCGAAAGTGACTCGACCGGTTCTCCGGAAGTTCCTCCGCGTGCAAAAAAAGCACCTCGGCGGGCATATTCCAAAAAAGCCGAACGGCGGCATCAACTGAAAACGACCGACCTGATTCCCAAACGTCTCCTGTCATGGTTGGTACTTTCAGCCGGGTTGGTGCTGGCACTGGGGTTATTGAACCTGGCCTACTATTTCCTCCAACCGCTGCAGATTTCTGGAAGTCCAACAGATGTCACCCGACCAGAGTCCGTACCAGTTGGCTCGGAATTGACGGGTAAATCTTCGGTTTCCATTTCGGCATCGAATGTGGGCGAAGCCGTCTCGTTGACGGGTCGAAGCGGATTTGCAGCCTGGTATTCGTCCCTGCTTTTGATCCTGTCCAGTTTGGCCAGCCTGCAAATCTATGCATTGCGTCAGCACCGGCGCAACGATTATCGCGGGACCTATCGGGTATGGCTCTGGTTTGCCGCCATATTGATGGTATCCAGTCTAAATTGTATCGTCGATTTGCATCATTTGTGCAGCCAATGCCTGCAGTACTGGACTCAGTCGTTTTCTTGGACCGGTTCTGGAAGTGGCCCATCGATTATTAAGATGTCATTGTTGGCCGTGATCGTTGTCCGAGGCTTAATTGAAATCCGTGTATCGCCCACTTCGTTTGTATTGGTGTGTTTTGTCTGGCTCGCCTATTCGGCGACACTTCTACTGCAAATCCCGAGCCTTGCCGTCTATGCAGTTCATGAGCACCAAGTCGAGGTTGCACAGGGCAACGTGTGGTTGATCGGGGTGACGCTGACATTGGTGGCCACGCTATATTATGCGCGAGTTGTCTTTCTTCATGCCAGTGGTTTGGCCAAATTGCCCGTCCCCAAGCCATCGAGCGTGCGGCGCAGCAAGTCCGCCAATCGACGTGTCATCAAAAAACGCAAATCCCCCACTCATGTCCAGGAGCGCGCCAGCCAAGGTCCCGCCGAACTTGACGAAGACGCAATTAGTGCCGACGAGGAGATTGCGGCCCATTCCACGAAGACGCAATCGAACACACCGCTTGGCAAGTTAGTAGCTAATCGTCGAGTCGCTGAAGCCGCCCCAGTGCGTGAAACCGCCCGCCGCCAAGATGCCGAACGACTCTCCACCAGCGAACGAGATGAGGAGGTGCCGTCCCGCCTCAGCAAAGCCGAACGGCGGCGCCTCAAGAAAGAGAAACGCCGCGCGGCCTAGCCCGCATTTCTCACACGGCTGATTAAAGTTGGGTTCTCGGGGGCGTGCGAATTCGAGTTTGTTGCTCTTCGCGGCGGCGTGGTTGATTAAAATCTGGCTTTGCGCCCCTGGTTGAAGCGGTTTGACGTCGAATTCGGGTCAAACGATGGGCCAATTTGAAGTTCCCCACTCATCGTTTGCGCACGCCGTGCGCATTCTAAAGAACCGTTTTGGACTGAGGTCGGCTGCCCAATAACTATCCACGAGCCAGGTTCGGCGGTCGGTCTGGCATGGTGATCTGCCGCAACCGGGTTAACACCGGGTCATAATCAAACCTGTTGAGTACGTTTCACTGAATGTTTGATTTCACCAATGAAACCACTGCAAGACGGTTTGGTTTCTTTTTATCTTTCTAGCTCTGTGAGAAATGCGGGTCAGAATCATACAATTGTCAACGGTAGAGTTGATTTCGTTGAATCGGGAGGAAGCTGATATATCCCCCCACATTTTCTCGAGGGAGAGCATCAATGATGATCTCCCGATTCGGAAAGTTCTTTTTGAGTGGAAGGCATACTTCGCCACACGCGGCCTTGTGCCGGGGGTGGCGAGAAATGTGCAGGCAAACGGATTGCAGCTTCCAAGTATCTGATTCTGCCTTGTCGACATAGCAGTTCCACGATCTCGTGGCGTATACAAAGAGCGAAAACCTGGGGCCACAAATTTTTGGCTCTAAGCAGTGGCCATCAGTTTCTCCATGGCGGCTACCAACTCTTTGACGGCTTGGATGCTCTTGGTCAAGTCTTGTTGTTCTTGGGAAGTCAGATTGACTTCGACAATTCTTTCGACGCCGCTGGCACCGAGGACGACAGGGACACCGACGTAGTAACCACCGACACCATACTCGTGGTCGCAATACGCGGCGCAGGGAATCAATCGCTTCTTGTCGCGGACAATCGCCTCCACCATTTGGGCGGTTGCGGCTGCCGGTGCATAATAGGCGCTCCCCGTTTTGAGGAGTGCCACGATTTCTGCGCCCCCATGCCGCGCGCGATCGACCAGTCGGTTTAATGTCTCTTCATCCATCAACTGGCGGATCGGGATACCTCCCACACACGTGCACGAGGGCATCGGGACCATGGTGTCGCCGTGTCCACCCATCAACATGGCCGAAACATCTTCCACGCTGACGCCCAACTCTTGCGCGATGAACGTCCGAAATCTGGCCGTGTCCAGGACGCCGGCTTGTCCCATCACTCGACGATGTGGGAAGCCAGTCACCGCCTGTGCTTGTTGCACCATCGCATCCAGAGGATTGCTGACCACAATCACAATCGATTGGGGGCAATAGCGTTTCACCTGTTCCGACACCGCAGTCACAATCCGGGCGTTGATGGACAGCAGATCGTCGCGGCTCATACCCGGTTTACGGGCCACGCCCGCGGTAATGACCACGACATCGCTGTCGGCAGCGTCCGCGTAATCGCTGGTGCCGACAATCCGCGCATCGAAGCCCATAATCGGAGACGATTGCAGCAAGTCGAGCGATTTACCTTTCGGCATATCTCCCGCTTCGGGGACGTCCAGCAACACAATGTCGCCCAATTCCATCGACGCGCACCAATGAGCGGTCGTGGCACCCACATTTCCAGCTCCGACGATTGTAATTTTGGCTCGTTTCAACATGGGAAATTCCTGTTCAATCTGACTTTTCATGTGCCGGTTTAGATACAACGGCCGTTCGCTTAAACCCTGACGTACGAAGGAAAAGTATCCGCCATGTAGCGTGTTCGATCAAGGTATGGAAATCGATTCCGGCAGCGTTCGCGAGAGTTTCCGTCTGCGGTCGAGCCCATAATACAGCGAAACCATGGCGGCCACGGACAACAGCAAACCGATCATGATCCAGGTCAACCATTGCCCGACGGTCTCTTCGTTGACCTCGACCAGCGTCACTGAAGCGGCGAGCACCAACGGGCTCAGCTGGCCACTGGCCAGCCGCTGCTCCCCGGTCAGCGCCGATTCATAGCTCCATAAACGGTAAAAAAAGCCGCGAACCACCAACCGCCGCCCAACCCAGTCCTCACCGGGCCCCAAGCTTTGTGGCACATGGCACGTCACTGGAAACCGCCCGCGAAACACCAGGTCCTGTCCGTCGGCACCTCTCAATCGAACCGATCCGTCACCCAACGGGACAAACAGATCGACCTGACAATATTCGATAGTCGATCCATCGTCGCCTCGCCACACCCAGGGAACAACGCGCTTGACGTTCCCTTCCAATTCGACCCAATCGCCCAGATGCTGTTGTGATTCACCAAGGATGCCAAAAAGATCGACGTGGCCGGCGGTTGGCAGAGTAGTCAACGTTGACTTTGCCGCATCGGCCGCCGCTTTCAGCATCGCCTCAAACGCGGGGCGATCGGTCTTCGTCAAGGGCTGCCGATTGTGTTTTCGTACAACTTCCAGCAAACCGAGGTCAAAGCCATGACGGGCCAATATTACTTGGCCTTCCCCCACGCCTCGCGCCGGATCGAGACGATTCGGAAACCATCCGAGGCGCGCTCCTACGAACAATGGAATGGACGGTTGCATCTCATGAGGGCCTGATGCATCCATCGAGTGCTCGTCCGGTTGAACTCGGGCGAAGAAGGCATCGATGCTAACGGGCTCATCCAGCCGGTCCCCGTCCAACAAAACCGATGGAAAATCAGTGACGATCACGCGAATCGTTCTGTCATGGAGCTTGATTCGACACAGGAACGCCTGGGGAAGTTCCGTCCAGGCTCCGGCCCGCTGAGGTGCGCGTTCCACATAGACAAGTTGGCCAACAATTCGAAACACGTCCAAGCGATGTCGAGTCGGTTCGGAGATGAGTCCCTTCAGCGAGTCCACGTCCAGTGGTTGCGCTGATGCCTGCAGGGTTGTCGCAGGGAGCTTGGGCGCGCGGTATAACAAGCGGATTACCAACTCATCGGCCCAAGTAAACGGCTGGCCGTCTTCAATGAGCGCCGCCTCACTCGGTTCAAAACCGGCCAGTTGTTTCGTGTCATCTTGACGAACTTCGGCCGCCGGCCAATCGCAATCCGCCCGCGCAAGCGCCTGGCTTGTTCCGATGAACATCCAGGTCAGCAGCGATACGAACGTACACAACCAGTTTAGGCCCAGTTTGTGTTCGGTGCGGTGATGTCGGGAGTCCATCAGCATGTC
>DAOLCX010000069.1:0-8267 GCA_035327685.1 Pirellulaceae bacterium
GGACGTGCAGATTACCTAATCCGAACAACCGGATCCTCAATCCTTATTATTATCGCCGCCGATACCATCGACTCGCTCGCTTTCATCGTTACCTGTGGTTAGGATGAAAACAGTCGATGCGGATTGGTGAACTGGTGTGACTCAAAGCAGAATTGTATGACCCACAACCTTACACTATTGATGCGCGGCAACCCACGCGGCGCTTTCCGTTCGTGGATGCCGGTTCGGTCCCTGGCCGTGACCTCCCTGGCCCTGATCGCTTGCGTCCTGCAACCTGCACTGGTCTGCGCTCAGCAATCGGACGTGCAACAGACGGTGACTTCACTTAAGCCGGTTGTTGAGTCGGAATCGCATTCGTTGCTGCACCAGTATGACCTGGTCAAACAGGTGATCCGCACGACACAAATCTCCGTGGCGCATATTGAAGCCCGCAAGCCGCGGCCGACCGCGGCGCGCGAAGTCCCCGCCGCCCGGAAGGCGTTCATCGAAGAAGCCGGTTCAGGAGTCCTGATTCGGTACCGTGGGCAAGATCTGGTGATCACTAATTTCCACGTGATCGATGGGGCTGGTCTGAATGATATTACCTTGATCATCAACGATCGTTTATTGAAACCGGTGGAAGTCCGACACGATCGGGAAACGGATCTGTCGATATTGTTGATCGAAGCCAATACCGGATTAGTCCCCGCCGCTTTGGGGAACAGCGATGATGTGGAAATGGGCGAATTTGTGCTGGCTCTGGGGAGCCCATTCGGCTTGAGCCAGTCGGTGAGCCAGGGTATTCTCAGCGCGAAACATCGCCGCGATCTGGAACTTGGACCACGCGGTGTGCGTTATCAGGACTTTTTTCAGACGGACGCGGCCATCAATCCCGGAAACAGTGGTGGCCCACTGATCAATTTGCAGGGCGAAGTGATCGCCATCAACTCGGCCATCGCCAGCAATTCAGGAGGAAGCGATGGGATCGGATTCTCGATTCCGATCAATATGGCCATGCGTGTTGTCGGCGATCTGGTCGATTATGGAGAAGTCCGCCGTGGGCATTTGGGCGTCACACTCGATGCCAGCTTCAGCCCGCAAGTGGCCGCCGCGCGCGGCTGGACTTTTGCCCATGGCGCCCTGGTGGCTGAAGTCGTTCCGAATTCGCCAGCCGCCCAAGCCCAAGTCCTGGTAGGGGACGTCATTTTAGAGTTTGATGGCAAACGCGTTGGGAACGACTCACACCTGGTCACTCTGGTCAGCGTGGCACGCATCGGATCACGCGTGCCATTGGTGGTGTTTCGCGATGGGCAGCGCCAGACGATCTACGTCCTGATACAGCAAAAAGGGGCGGTAAAAAAAGAGTCTTAAAGCCCCTCTTTACCGCCGGCCAGGAGTGATTTTGAACTCGTGGCGTTCATCTTCCCGAATGACCACAATCGTCGTTTCCTGCCCGGGCCGCAGTGCTTCAAAGGCGTAGGTGTAGTCGTAGATATTCTCGATGGTCCGCCCCGCCAACTCGACAATCACATCGCCAGGTTGAAGTCCGGCCGCTTCGGCAGGACTCCCTTTCATGGCGCCGGAAATCAAGACACCCTGCGCGTCCGCACCGTATTCCGGAATCGATCCCAAATAGGCGCGCATGTTGGCGCGCGGGGCAGTCTGTGCGGCGGCCTGTTGTTCGACAAAAGTCGGCGGCTCGTCATCCACCAATAGCCCGCGGGCAATCAACCCCATCAGCCGTGCAATCCGAGCTGCCTCCTCATAGTTCAATTTGTCAGGAGTGTCCCGCGGTGTGTGATAGTCCTGGTGCGAACCGGTAAACGCTGACAAAATGGGAACACCCGCGCGGTAGAACGAACTGGCATCCGTCGGCAATTGGGTCTCCGGACTGAGGCGCAACGTTAATCCGACCACGGCGTTCTTCTCAGCAGCCTTGGTCCAATACGGTGATGAACCGATTCCCTGCAACACCAACGCCTGATCGTAGCGACCGACCATATCCAAATTCAAACAGGCCGCAATTATGGGGTAAATGCCGGCAGACGAGGGATGGGAGCTGTTGCTGGTCAATTGAGCTTGCAGTTGATCGACAAAAAACTTCGAGCCGTGTAGCCCCAGCTCTTCGCCCGACCAGGCGGCGATGATCAGGTCGCGTTTCATCGCCAGCTTTCCGGATTGTTTCTGATCGGCCAGATACTCGGCGATTTCCAGCATCGCCGCCACCCCGGAAGCGTTGTCGTCCGCACCGTAGTGAATCAATGAGGACTCGTCGTCGCGCGCCAGGGACGAGCCCGATCGGCCTTTGCCCAAATGATCCACATGGGCGCCGACCAAGATCGCTTGTGGATGTTCCCCTTCACTTGCACGCAAACGGCCGACGACGTTGCGGCCATATCCCGTCACTTGTTCAACTTCGATGGTGGTCGAGATCGTCACCTGTGGTATCTCGAATCCCATCATGGGCCGACCTTGATCAAGTTCCGTTTGATAGGTGGCCAAATCGCGTCCGGCAGAGGCCAGCCATTGTTGGACCACTTCGTCGCGGACGGTGACGGCAAACAGGCTGGACGTCGCCAATGTAAAATCGCGATCAAGCGGAACCAATGCTTCGCGCGCGTGAGAGTTGGGCCCGCTGACAATGATCACGCCCCGCGCCCCTCGCTCGCGAGCTGCCATCGCCTTCTTGCGAAGGCTGGCATGGTACTGCAAGTGCTTAAGCTGTGCCTCCGAACTCGACTCCGGCCAGTACCGGAACATCAGCACCCACTTGTCTTGGACGTCAAGATGCGCGTAGCTGTCGTATTCCGGCTGGTCCCCTTCGGCGGGAGCCACTAGCCCGTAACCGGCAAACACCACCCCCGCTGGCTCCGCAGTGCCATTCTGCGAGAACGTCAAGGGGCGCCAATCTCGATCAAGCGTCCATTCATTCTTTTCGTCTGCAAATCGATTGTTCGATCCCAACCGGGCACCTGCTGGAAATGGAAAGGTCTGGTACCAGGTTCCGTTTTCCCCTGCGGGTTCGAAGCCGAGATAGTCCAGATAGGCCGCCACATAGGCGGTCGCTTTGCGTTCGCCGTCACTTCCGGTCATGCGTCCCTCCAGCTCTGGCAAGCACAGGTAATTCACATGCTTGGCCAAATCCAACGGGCGGAACTCCGGGCGCGTCGCCTCGGCATGTGCCAGCGCTGTCTGACGGGCCGTCTGCTCTTCCGCCGTTGTCGTTCCGGTCAGCCCCAAAGCTTCCAGCGCCGCCTGATGGTTCCAATCCGCCACGAACAAATGAGAGACGTTCCCTGCTCGGTTGGAGGTCCAAGTCAACTTCGCGCCGTCGCTCGTAAAACTGGCCAGCCCGTCAAAACCATCCGTGTCGGTTACGCGGACCGGTGGAGACTTCCCCTCGCGATCCACCAGATACAATTCGAAATTGCCAAAACCATGGACATTCGTCGCAAAGATCAGATACTCTCCCGACGGGTGGAAATACGGGGCCCACGAGATCGCGTTCAGCCGCGTTAACTGCCGCTGGTTCGCTCCATCGACATCCATCGTCATGATTTCAGCAGTGACGCCTTTTTCGTCAAACCGACGCCAACAGATCTGCTTGCCATCGGCGGAAAAAAACGGCCCCCCATCGTATCCCGGTGTATCGGTCAACCGCCGCACTTCTGTTCCGTCGGCCCGCATCAGATAAATGTCCATAAAATACGCTTGATCGATTTCCAGACGGGCGCGGTCGGACTCATCTAACGGTTCTTCATAAGCATGGCGGTTGGAAGCAAAAGCGATCCATTGGCCGTCGGGCGAATAACTCCCTTCCGCATCGTAGCCGCGAGCTTTGGTCAAACGTTGGTAGTTGCGCGATTGGCGATCGTAAACGTACAACTCAAAATGCTCGTCGTAATCCCAACTGTAGCGCCGTTGTTGACCGGACTCGCGCAATTCAAATTCCTGGCGTTGTTTCTCGATGGCTTGGGGATCATCGTGGGTCGAAGCAAACAACACGCGACGGTTGTCGGGGTGAATCCAGGCGCAGGTTGTCTTGCCGTGGCCAGGGGAAATCCGCTCGATGTCCGCCGTTTCCAAATCGAGCAGGTAAATCTGGAAAAAAGGATTGTTCTGTTCCCGCTCACTTTGGAAAACCAGCAAGCTGCTGTCGGCATTAAAATACCCTTCGCCGGAGCGGAGTCCGTCGAAGGTCAACTGTTGAATCTGTGACAGAAACCGGGATTCGATGTGTCCTGGAGCATCAAGTTGCTGTGCTGTGGCGGCGCGGCAGATGGCGACGGCCAACAACAAATTCATTCCCCATGATCTCAACATTGGTATTTCCTTGCACAAGTAATAAACGACCGAATGTCAATCATTCTCTTGAATCGAGGAGGAGTTTTCCAGGCGGTTATCGGGTTCGATACAATTTCGGTTGCAACCGATGCCTCGATATGAAACAATATGGTGACTGGCCGAATATCCAAGATACACTCGTTTTAAACATCTGTTCGGACCACCTCTAATTTTGTAGATGGATTGAGAAATCACATGATTGCGCAGCGCAGTTACGATTGTTTAGTCATGGGCGCCGGTCCCGCCGGATGCTGCGCGGCAGCCTTGGTGGCTGAGTCCGGCTTTTCGACGCTGCTGGTGGAACGCGACAAAATGCCCCGGTTTCACGTCGGCGAATCGCTGATGCCTGAGACCTATTGGGCGTTTGAGCGACTGGGGATTCTGGACGAAATGCTGCGGATCGCCTTTACGCGCAAGAACGGCGTTCAGTTTGTCAATGCTGACGACAAAGAGACCCAGCCTTTTATTTTTTCCGAATTCGATGAGCACCCCAGCGCGGTCACCTGGCATGTGGAGCGGGCCAAGTTTGATCAATTGCTGTTGGACACCGCTTACAATCGGGGCGCAACAGTGGTGGATGAAACGCGGGTCCTGGATATTGAGCTCAAGAAGTCGCCGCCGCATAAGGTCATGTTGAAGTTGGCGAATGGCCGCGAACAAGAGGTCTCGGCGCGCGTCGTGGTCGATGCGACCGGCCAGCAATCGCTGATCGCCAACCGACTTGGTTTGCGCGAGTATTATGAAGACTTGAAGAAAGCCGCCGTGTGGACTTACTTCGAGGGTGCTCGGAGGAATGGAGGCGCCAACCCGGAGGTGACTTGTATCTTGCACACCCGAAATAAAGAAGCGTGGTTTTGGTACATTCCGCTCTCCGATGGCACGGTCAGTGTGGGACTGGTCGGCGACAACGAATATGTCTTGAAGCGGGGAGGCTCACCTGAATCCCGTTTTCGCGAAGAGATGAAAAATTGTCCCGGCATCCTGCGGCGAACTCAGGATGCCAGAATTGTCAGCCGTTTTCACGTGGCCAAGGAGTTTTCGTATATCACCAAGAAGCAGGCCGGAGATGGTTGGGTTTTGATCGGCGACGCCGCCGGCTTTATCGACCCGATTTACAGTTCGGGAGTTTTCCTGGCGTTGAAATCAGCCACGATGGCGGCTGACGCGGTGATTTCGGGATTGGCGTCGGGCAATGTTTCGGCTCGGGTATTGGGTTCGTGGACCGAACAGTACGAAAACGGCGTGGCTCCCATTCGTAAACTGGTCCGCGCGTTTTATACCAAGCCTTTCAGTTTTGGCGAGTTCATCCGCACGTTTCCGCACCATCGCGAAAACCTGGTACGGTTGTTGGTTGGCAAGACTTTCGAAGGGAATCCCCACGAGATTTTCGAAGACATGGACCCCTGGATTGAAGATTTGAAGCAAAAATCGGCGCCCGCGCTGGCCTGACGGAGGACAGACTTGCGTGTTATACGGCGCCGCGGAGTTTAGCCGCGACTGTGATGACGTGATCCTGGCTGATGAGGAATATTTCAGAAACCTGGAAGCGGCGAAGGCGATAACCATCGACATGCGATTGTTCCACACATCGCGCCGCCAATTCATTTCAGGTCGTCGTCGGACTTTCTCGCTTCGTCGGTTCCGCCGCCCGAAACGCCACCTGTCTTTGGCAACTCTCGCTCGGCAGGTGGGTTTGGAGCGGGTAGTACCAATACCGGAATTTCTCTTGATCCTTCGATCATGAGACTTGGTATATAAAAATAAACGCCCCACTCACCGGTATTCAGCCTCCACATTCGATCTGCTTGGAAATTTAACCTCATTTTCGAAAAGGACATCGGGTCCGCAACGAGCACAGGCATTTTATTCTCATACACGTCGCGGAGTAATATGGGGTCGAATACTTCAATTCCTTGAGGCAGATAATGCACCGCAGTAAACATGCCCAAGATTGGGTCATAGCTTTCCATGTTCAACTTCATGCTGTTCTCATCAGCGGTGGGCAAGTTTGAATTCAAAGACGTTAAATCACTGGGATAAACTCCATGCTCAATGCGATACAGCATACATCGGATCTTCATCAGCATAACCATCTGAATCGATTGCAATCGTCGGTACTCGATGTTTGCGGGTGCGTTGAATAGCGTTTCGTGTCGAGGCAAATCGTATTCGTTGATGGGAATGGTGGTCCGCGACAAAAAAGCGAAATGATCGCGATCAAACACTACATGCCAATAGTCTTTGTTGATGGAATCATAGTGCGAGATCATCTGTTGTCTCCGGGCATCCGATTCCGGTAAATATCGCGCGATGCCGCCGTAGATGAAGTACATTTGACGGGCGCACCGCATCCACCGTTGGGTTCGTTGACGTTCGCTCGGCAACCACCGATAAGCGGTTCGAAGCAATCCGGAAAACGTTTGGTCTGTGGGTTTGAGTGGAAAATAAACCACAGCATTGGTTGCAGTTCGCAGTTCATAGGCGGCAGGCGAACTCAGCAATGGCGTCCAATTCGCGTAGCCATAACTCAAATCTGCATAAATCTGTTCCAGCAGTTCCCGGTTGTCCATCGCCCCATCGATCACCGCATTGATGCTTGGCCACGGCACATGTTCGGTAGCGGCCGTTAAGCTCCAGTTGTTGTGATAGATCGACCGATACGACTGTATCAGCCAATAATCCAAACAACTCCGCCAAGCCTCTTCCAACTGACCTTCGCGCAAATGCCGATTCACCATGGAGACAAGGAACCCTGATGCATTCAGGTGATCGTTGACATAAAACTGACTTCGTCGAGGTAGCGTTTTTTCCACCAGCCAACCGGGATTGGCCCTCGCTGCATCTTCCACAAACCTCTGCAGATCGACACGTAGCTCACGCATCGATTGAATGATTTCTCCAGCATCTCGATCCGCTGCAACTGACTCTAACTGAGTTTCCGTTCGATCAGAAGCGCGGCGATTCGGGTTGGTCAGATAAAGTTTTCCCGCTTGATCAATGAAATCTATTTTCGCGGGAAGTTCTTTTAAGAGACGTTCAAAATCTTCCAGCTCTTGCGGATCGGTCGAACCCAACAATGGAGGAAACTCTTCGGCACTGGGTACTTCATAAACGCGATAAGCCATGATTCCGAAAGACAGTGCTGTGAGAGACGCCACCGTCACACACCACGGCAGACATTGGCTGGCTAACGACTGCCGCGATGACAGACGCGAATGGACGCGCACCCAGGCTCCAACCAAACACACGGCGCCGACTGACCAGGATGACCACCACCAAGGGACTGCCGCCCAAGCCATCCCCGCTGTCCACGACAGGACCAGCGGCATCAGCAATAGGGTCGCGACGACGGCGATCACGGGGCTGGCAAGGCAAATCGAAGCCAACACGCCTAACCCGAAACCATTCCACAACATCAACACATAACCCGCCAAATAAGAACGGCTCATTGAGATCCACGCAGATTTGGGCGATACGTCATCTTTGAGGAGGGGGATTCGTTCCGGCAAGAACCCCGACCAGACCATGAACAGGGTTCCCGCCCCATACAACAATGCGGCGACCGCCAAATAAGGTAGCACGCGCGACCAAAATACAACGCTGCTCGATACTCCGCGCTGCCCAAGAAACTCGAACGAACGCTGCTGGTGGTCAGCCGAAAAGGTCGTCGAACCCCACATCAGCCCGATCACCAACATCAGCCCACCCGACGTTGCCGACAAGGTCTGTTGCAGGGTGCCTTGAAGTGACCAGGTGGCAGCCAGGTGAGAGATTCCCAATGCCAACAACGCGCAACTGGCAGCGATGATCAACGGTTTCGCGCCACTCAAACTCTCCCACAACAATCGCCCCATCAACCGACCGCGCGCGACGCCGCGATGATTGCCCCGCAATCCCATCCTGGACACCCAACCAGACCACGATTGCCTCCGCCCCTGATCAGT
>DAOLCX010000070.1:0-8267 GCA_035327685.1 Pirellulaceae bacterium
GGCGATTTTTGGTGTGGACCCGCCGTTGGCGGGTCAGATTCGCGTTGCTGGAATGCGTCGCAATATCCGTTCGCCACAACAGGCCATCAACGCCGGGATGGGATTGGTTCCCGAAGATCGGCAGCGGCACGGATTGATTCTCGACGCGAATCTGCGAAAAAACGTAGGGCTGCCTGGTCTATCTCGATTCGCGCGGTGGTTAGGTTGGGTCAACTTTGGGCGAGAAGCCCGGGATGCCCGGGCGGCAATTAAGCAATTGCAGATCAAAACGGATTCCGATCAGCGACTGGTGAAGTTTCTGTCGGGAGGGAATCAACAAAAAGTTGTGATCGGCAAGTGGCTGGCCTTGTCGCCCCGCGTGTTATTGTTGGACGAGCCAACGCGAGGCATCGATGTTGGTGCAAAACAGGAAATTTATCGGCTGATGGAGGAATTGGCCTCTCAAGGGCTCGCCATCCTCTTTGTGTCCAGTGAGCTGGATGAGATTATGGGACTGGCGGACCGAGCCCTGGTGATGCATGAAGGGGCTGTGAGCGGCGAGTTGGCCCGACATGAGTTTACCGAAGAACGCTTCATGCAGTTGGCTACGGGATCCACGGGCGTCGCCCATTAAACAACATCCGCGAGTTGAGTCATGCGAGAAAACTTGACAGGCCTGGTCAAAATCATCGGGATCGTTGTGTTGTTATTCGTGTTGTGGGGTGCGCTGGCGTGGTCGGTCCCCGACAGTTTCCTCAAGGCCGGAAACCTGGAGAACTTGATGCGGCGCACGGCGCTGTTCGGAATTCTCGGCATCGGCGTGGCGTTTGTCATCATGACTGGTGGCATCGACCTGTCGATCGGTTCATTGGTCTGTTTGTGCGCCTGCCTGTTTGCCATGTTTTTGCAAGTCGATTACCGTCCCTTCGAGGAATCCCCGGTCTGGGAGATTCAGACTGAAGGAATCGTCATCGTCGATGCCAACCGGGAGTGGATGCCAGGAGACACCGTTCATTACTATGGAGGACGTCGGGCTCATCGTTTGATGGGCACGATTCAAGACGTGCGGAAGGTGAGATTCCAGAATCGCCCAGCTTACGAACTGCAACTGGACACTGAGTTTTCGCGAGTTGACCAGGTGGATGCTGAACAACGTGAGGTGGGTCGAATAGCCAGGATGCGCGCGATTGTCGAAATTGACGATCACGATGACGGGTTTTTCTTGTCGCTGGACGACCAGGCCCCACCGCTGGCTGTCCGCGATCGATTGTGGATGCTTCACCCGCAATTGGGACGCATCGATGATGTCGTGACAGGCATGCACTCAAGCGATTCCGGTCGATCGTATCAGCTCAAGAACCATTCACCTTTGGTGCAGTTGGATTGGTGGGCCATTGCCGTGCGACGAGTCCAACGGATGAGCCTTCCCTGGGCCGTCCTGGCGGTGTTGGGGATCGCCGGTGGATTAGGGTTGTTGCATGCGTTGTTGGTCACTCATTTAAATCAGCGACCATTTGTGGTCACGTTGTGCGGCTTGTTGATTTATCGGGGGCTGGCCCGCCAGCTATCCGGGGATCAAACCGTGGGTGGGTTCAGCAATGAGTATGCTGATTCGCTTGGCCATTTGCAGACCGGCAAGCTGACGCTGTGGACTTGGGGAGAAGGCGCCGAAAGTTTCGGGATTCCCTATGTGTTTTTCATTTTACTGCTGGTGGCAATTGCGGCAGCAGTCGTATTGAACTTGACGATTTGGGGACGGTACATATTGGCGCTGGGTAAGAATCAAGAAGCAGCTCGTTATGCAGGTATTAACACCGGGCGCATGATCGTTGTGGCCTATTTGTTGTGCGCTGTTTTAACGGGTTTGGGTGGAATCCTGCACGGAGTGGATGCGAACTCGATTTCGCCCAGCAGCTTCGGGAACTTTTTTGAGTTGTATGCGATTGCCGCGGCCGTTTTGGGGGGCTGTTCGCTGCGCGGTGGCGAAGGAAGCATACTCGGTGTGGTCGTTGGAACCGCACTAATGCAAACGTTAAACAACTCAATTACATTGCTTAGAATCCCTAAGGAATTGGAATACGTGATCATTGGTGGCGTGATTTTGGTTGGAATTGTATCAGATGAGCTGATTCGTCTTGTTGCAGCGCGGTGGCGGCGCGGGCTGTCGCTGACCTCGCGATGAGATTTTCCCTGGAAATCGCACAGCCTTGAGACTTTTCTTCAAAACACGCGCTTTGCCACCATTTGGAACCATCGTCATCAGTTGAATTGCAATGATTTGGCAAGGTGATTGCCGTCGAAAACAGATTTGCCACAAAAACACTGACACGGCAATGGACCGCGTAACGACCTGAGTACGACAACGACACGATCTTGGACGAGACGAATTATGACATTTTTAAGTCGCCAACCGTGGGTTGGCAATGAGGAGTCGTCAACTCCCTGGCTTCAATTGGCTGGCACGGACTGGCTGTTGGGGCACCAAGTAAGCCAGACTGCGAGTCTAGTCTCGCATCTTGCCAAGCCAGCCAATGCGATGGAACATGGCGCGGTTGAGTACCGAATCGTTCGTCCGCTGCCGACGAACTCAGTGGAACGACAAGATGAGGCTCACAGGGCATTGGCTCGTCTGGCCGTTTCAGCCGAGTCGATTCGACATCAAGCAGTGTTGTCTTTGGTAGCCAGCGAGTTGGATCAACCTCCGTTTGCGCTGGTACTTCCTTGGGTGACGGCTCGTCCGTTGCCAGCCTGGCGGGCGCGGGAAATGGAATTGTCATTGTCACGAATGTTATGGATTGCCCGCCAAATTGCGGAAGTCGTCGCGGTATGCCGTGAGCGTTCCCGAGTGCACACTCGTTTGGTACCGCCGCATATATTGGTTTGCCCGCGCGATCGTGTTTCCGTAGTCGGTTGGTCGAGGTCGCGATGGCAGGGAGACCTTTGGACCGACGAGGACTTGCAGGATGAGAGCTTCCCCTGGTTCCTGGCCCCAGAGATGTCGATACCGGGACATTCCCTGACCGGTTGCGAAGACGTGTTCGCGTTAGGCGCCATCCTCCACTATTTGGTTTCTGGAAGACTGGGTTTCTCGGCAAATGAGTTAGATGGTCCATCGGGCAATCTGCAGTGGCTTCCGCACCTTTGTGCTGTCGAGCCGCTGTGTCCCGGCGAGTTGGCCACTCTTGTGGAAAGCATGCTTTCGCCGACTCCCTGCCTACGCCCCCCGATGCACCACGTGTTGGATGCCCTGCTTGGTCTGGAGATCGACCATCTGGGAGATGAGCGGTTGATGGGTGTAACCCCGCGCTGACAAAGTGTGCCATGCCCCCTTATGAAGTCCCCGATTGGTTGCGCGTTGTGATCCTGGCTGTCGTCCAGGGCATCGGCGAGTTTCTGCCCATCAGCTCATCCGGGCATGTCGTAGTCGGTGATGCGTTGCTGGGCGGAGCCAAAGAAAGCACGAGGTTAAACATCGTGCTTCATTTGGGGACGTTGTTGTCAATCCTCGTTTTCTATTGGCAACGCATCTGGCAATTGCTGGGGAGCGACCGACGTGTGATTGGACTGTTGATTGTTGGCACGATCCCCGCAGCTGTCGTGGGCCTTACCGTGCGATATCAATTCCCACAGCTCCTGGAAAGCCCGCTCTTGGCCGGCTTTATGTTTTCGATCACCGCATTTTTGTTGATGCTCCTGTTGCGGACGAAGGAAGGAGAGGGCGACTATCGATCCATGAGCTATCGCCTGGCAATATTGATAGGCTTGGCGCAGGCACTGGCAATCCTTCCAGGTATCAGCCGCAGTGGTGCGACGATCGTCGCCGCGGTTTTGCTGGGATTGCGTCGCGATTCGGCGGCAACCTACTCCTTCCTGTTAGCCATTCCGGCGATCGGCGGCGCCGGCGTGTTGGAGTTGAAAGACTTAATGGATCCCACCGAGGAAATGGAGATCTCCCTTGGATTGTTGTTGGGTGGCGCATTCATTGCGTTTGTGGTGGGCTTAGTCTCGCTCAAATTGCTGGTGCGATTGCTTGACCGTGGTCGGTTGCATTTGTTTGCTTATTGGTTGATTCCTTTCGGCATGTTGGTAATCGTGTGGCAGTTACATCTGATGGTTCAGAACTCGTTGGGCAATTAGGGCTGGCTATTGCTGATCTCGCCTGGGTCGGATGAGGCGATCCAAGCCACGGCGCAACTCGTTTTCGACTTTGTCGAGCACCTGATCCTGTACCCGCTGCAGCTCTTCTTCTGCGCGTTCTTGTAATCGTTCGGTTTGGCCTCCCACCAATCCCGGCAAAGCGTTGGCCGCCATGGGCTGTACAATTTGCCGCAGCAGTTGTTGCAAAGCATCGTGGTCAACGCGCGGCTGAGCGAGCGATCCGCCGATCGGCAATGACAGCGACTTCCCCTTCAAAAACGAGAGCAGCGGTTGGCCTTCGATCCAACGCTCGGCAATAGGGATCTCGACAATCAGGGATAACGACTGATCGAACCCGACGCTGCCTCGCGATTTTACGACAAAATCCTGAATCGTGAACTCCAAATTGCTGTGATAAACGCGTCCGTCTCGGATGGTAAAAGGAACGGTTTGTTCGCTCATGCGAATCCAAGTCACATCGTCCCTTGTTGCGCCGGCATCGTGAGCTCGTATGAGAGTTCGAAGCTGGTTGATTGCGCCAATCAACTGACGTCCCAGAGGGCCAGCCCCGACGGTCACATCATGCAACAAGATAGCGCCTTGGCCAGTCGTTTTCGCGGGGTCATTCAGCGGGACCATCGCACCACCTGTTTGCATGGAGAAACGACCCTGAGTCGTGGTCACATCGGCAAGAATGGGAGCAAAATACTTCATCCACTCGCGGCATATTTCCGGCGTGATGACAATATCGCGGGCGAATCGTCCTTGCCCGAACACGGTTACCCATTCCGGTTGTCGCAAATCGATGGTGGGGGCCAAATTCAGCGTGCCACCGCTGAAATCGACACGCCCAGTATCCAAGTGGATGATGCCTCGCGCCAGCTTCGCTGTCAAACGGCCTGATCGAACGGGAAGTCGATAGACTTCTGCTTCTTGCCAGCCCAGTTGGGCAATGATCTCCAGGTCGTCGGGTGGCCAAGTCGGTTTATCCGAAAAACTGGTCTCGGTTGCGATCAATGGACCGCGAATCTGGAAGGCTTGCTCGTCTCGACCCACGAGTTTGACCTGATCACCTGTGTAGGCGGCCAACAATGCCGAGATGCGTTGCCAGTCGGGTCGCCACGATCCGTTCAGGTCAACGTTCATCGAGTTCGTAACATCGGTCAGCGTTCCGGAGGCTAACGCAATCACCGAGGGAGCTTGCAAACTCGCTTCCTGGATGACAATCTGACTCCAATCAGAGTTCACCGACGACCGTACGTTGACTGCCAGATTGGGTTCCTGAATCAGTGTTCGCCAGGCACCTTGGGACCATTGGGCTGCCAGTATTTGCGGGGATCGGATATCGACGTGCATCAAGGTTTGATCACCCAGCGACTCCGCACGGAGAGTCCCTTCGCATTGTCCGGAATAGAGCACAGCCCCTTCGGCAGGTACCATTCCAAACCACGCCAATGTGCGTTCCACATCCGCGCGAAACACGGCCACGCCTTCGACTTTCATCGCCGGAGACCAACTGACGGCAAGCGGCATCCCTCGGGCTGCAACGGTGGAACTGACCAGCGTCAGATCGTGGACGTTTAAGTCCCCCGTCAGCCAATCCATCGATACCTGGCCGGTACCATTCAACTCGTGCTCGCGAATTCGCATCCCAAAGCCATCCATCGCAAACTGGCGAATGATATAGGCCAGGTTGTGAACTTGTATCGAATCGGAACTCCATGTCAACTGGCCCGTGGCTTCGACGTGACCGTCCAAGTCCATATCGGGAATCGGGGCAACCGTCCTCAGGTGTGCGAGCCAACGTGCCAAGGACCCGCTGCCTGTCGCCGCAAAGACCCACGTTGGAGTCCGGGCCACTTCAACTGGACTGATTAGATTCAATTCCAAACGTTCATGGCCGACCTTGATTACCAAGCGAGACTCATCGATGCGATGGTTGCCTTGGATGTCTCCTGCGCCTCGTGACTCGACAGCCACTTCGATGGTTCGATCGCGCCATGATCCAAACGCTGGTATCGAGACTACAGGATCAGCTACCGTCAGCGAACCGGTTAGCTGCAACGGTAAGAGCTGACCTTCCTGTTCGAGGCGCCCAAGTTCGTTCGCGCCTGACGCGCCGAGCTGCCATTGTAGATGGCCTCCCATCCGCCCGGCTAACTCCCATGCAGAAAGATCCACCAACTGCGACCATTCTTCAACAAAGCGCTGTAAATCACATTGAATGGTGAAGTCTCCGGACTGCCAGTTCGCGCGACCGACTAATCGCAAAAAATCGGATTCGATGGCCACCTGCTCCAGCTCGGTCCCTTGTGAGGTTTGTTTTACAACGCCTCCCATACGCAACGGCCGTGCCCAGGTCAATCGCTCTCCTTGTCGTCGGGCGGTCAGATTGGAAACGTCAAGTTCAGCCCGCAGCGCAAATACTTCGCCCGGCGATGCCCCAGGGTGGCTTGCTATCTGAAGCCAAATCTGACCAGACTCAACCTGTACGTCTCGGTAGAGCCCCAATTGTTCGGAAAACATTTTCGCCAAGGCAGCCAATTCAAGTTGGCCTTCTAACCTGAAATTCGTCGGTCTTTTGGCCTCCCAGTTGTGCTGGCCGAACAAGACGGACCATTCGATGTGGCCATCCGCGGCGAGCCTCCCAGCGTCCGAATCTGCCGAGAAGCCCTGTGCGACAAGTTCGGTGGGAGTGAATGCAAGCTGGCCCGAGGCCACCAGGCTGTTTAGTCGCAACGCGTCGTTCGACTCCGGGAGCGAAGAAACGCTAAGGCCGACAACTCGACACTGCTCAATGTTCGCCTTAAGAACCTCTCCAAAGTTCATAAACTCCAGGCGAAGGTCAGCATGAACCATTCCCTGGACGGAAAGCGTCGCGCCAAGACGTTCGGCAATCGGCTCGATCACCGTCGCCGGTAGATTCTGTGTCCGCACCACCAACGTGCCTTGCTCGCCCAAGAACGAGGCCTGGTTGGGATCGAGGGCAAACTCAGCGGCGATGCGGCCTTGATGGACTGAGGCCAAAACGTCGGCCTCGGCATTGGCCGTCAGGGCAGACGCTTCGCCACCAATTGTCAGACTTGCGCGCACATTGGCACAGGTGATCGTCTCCGCCTGGTCGCCGGATAACTCCAAACGCCCGTCTGAGACCAACAGAGTGACTCGTGGTAAAGGTGTCGAGGGAGTCTCTTGATCGACATTAACCCAAGCAGAGATGATGTCTTCCCAATCACTGCTCCCCGGTCGCATTCGCGCGTTGATTTGCGGCCGTTGGATATGGAATTCGCCGAGATCCTGTCGATGGAACAGCAGACTTAACAAGCTCCGAGAAGACCGGATGCTGTCAATCGCGATCAATGTTTGGCCCTGTTCGTCTGTTACTCGAATGTCATGAGCGTTCAGCGGTTGAAACCAGCCGATTGAAGCACTTCCCACGCGAACCTCGCCTGGGAAGTCACTTGACAGCCTGTTGACAATCGACTGGTGCATACCCAACCAGCCCACCAGATTCGGCGCCATGGCAACCAAAATGAGCAATAGTGCAAAGACTATCAACAGGCCGCGAAACGCACGCCTGAAGGGCCGGATATGCGACTCGGCTGACAGCTCCAAGTCGTGTTCATCCGCGGATTGGTCTACTTTGCGCTTGCGTTTAGCCATTAAATCCCTTCCTGGCAACTTTCCGGTAAACCGCACAACTTGCCTGGGCGTTTATCGCCAAGTGTAACCGTTCAGGAACACTGGCGAAAAAGCCTGATTCTAGAACGGTTATCGCCAAGTTTACCGATTGGGCAATCTCCGATCTATACGAATCTTCAAATTGGAAACTGTAGCAGTCAGGCAGGGATTGCCCGCTAGTGCAACCTTGCCAACGGAATCGCTTGTTCACGATTTGCCGCCTGTATCGTGTCGATTTGGAAGTCTAGGCGTAGGTTCGATGGCCGGTTTGCGTTTCTTATGTTACAGAAGGTTTTTCTTAAGGTATGTTTGCATAGCCTACCACCCTGACCGCACGAATTCACAATTCCACTGCGAAATGCAGTCAAGTTCACATCCAATGCATCATTTCGGAACGCCAGCCATGACCAAAACATACCAGAATAAATGGATGATGCCTGTCCTGTTTTTTATGGCTTGTGCGGCGGGGG
>DAOLCX010000071.1:0-8221 GCA_035327685.1 Pirellulaceae bacterium
TGTTTGAGCTAAAACGCGTCACCGATCGATGACGCATGAACACGGGACAGTCACTTGCAAACCCCGTGGTAACGGTTCACGGAATGTAGTGGAACAGTATGTGTTTAGAACAATTGCCTTGAATAACTCACGCCTCGACAATGGTAAACCTCAGCCAAGGTTTCGATTAATTGAGGACAGTGGTTCTTCAATGCCGTAAACGCTAATAACCCGTTTCATCGCCGCTCGGCGATTCGCATAATCGTCTTAAATTCGCTGGCCGACACTGGCTGTACGGAAAGTCTCGATCCGCGGCGCAGCAATTCCATGTTGGCCAGTCGTTTTTCCTTGCGCAACTCTGCCAGTGAGATCATTGACTTAAACTGCCGAACCAGCCGAATATCAACCATCATCCAAATCGGGTTGTCCGCAGTCGATTTGGGATCAAAATAGGGGCTGCGAGTATCGAGAGCTGTATGGTCGGGATAGGCCGCGCGAACAATCCGGCAAAGCCCCACGATTCCCGCAGGTTCAGTGCTGCTGTGATAGAATAACACGTCATCTCCAACCTGGATCTGATCGCGCATCAAGTTCCGGGCCTGGTAGTTCCTCATGCCGTTCCAAAAGGTGGTTTGCTTAACCTCGGCGGCCAAATCGTCAATCGAGTAAGAATTCGGTTCGGACTTGAAAAGCCAATGCGCCATAAGTGGTGGTACTCTCGTTAGGTCGATCGTTTACCAGATTGTAAAACAATTGTCTTCAATTGTTTGAGCCTCAGGAACAGGTGACCATTGTCGGCGGAAGAGTTGTGCCTGCACGTTCATCATCGTCATGGCGTCGAACTCTTCATGAAGTGGTGACCATTTTGAAATAAGGAGCATTGGGGGACAATCGCACTACAATCGTATCCTGCTCGCCGTTTATGCAATGGGTTAGGTTTTTGACTCCAACCGCTTCACGAACTGCTGCAAGTCACGCGGAAGTGGAACGTTAAACGATAGTACTTGTCCCGTCACAGGATGCATGAACCGCAAATAGACCGCGTGCAGTGCGAGTCGTGGCGGTCGCAACGATTCATCGATCTTTCGGCAATCGTTTGAACCAGGATACTTGTTGTCGCCGCACAGGGGATGCCCCAACTCGGATAAATGAATTCGAATTTGGTGGGTCCGCCCGGTTTCAAGTCGGCATTCAACCAATGTCACTGGCCCCAGTCTCCGCAGCGGTCGCACGTGCGTCACGGCGAGTTTTCCTTGAGAGTCCTGCTCCGTGCTGCCACGTCGCCCGTCGCCGCGATCGCGAACCAAACGCGTTTCAATTCGTTGAGCCTTGATGCGTCCGTGTACGACGGCCTGGTACGCCCGCCGCGTGGTATGCAATCGGAACTGTTCGGTCAATCCTTCTGCGGCCTGCAGCGTCCGCGCGAAGACCATCAGGCCGCTCGTATCTCGATCCAATCGATGAACAGCATAGAACCGCGAGGGGCGATTCCAATTTTCGGAAGCATAGCGTCGCCGGGATCGCTGTGGCGTGTGCTCCAATCTTGCGATAATCTCAGGAAGCAACTCATCCAACGTCTTTTGATGTTGTTTTCGCGCCCCCCGCCCTCCCCGTTCATGGGGATGCCGGACGGAGGTCATTCCCGGCGGTTTATTCACGACGACCACGTGCTGGTCCACAAACACCAACTCGACGTTGTCAGCAGTCGGCAACGGCGACAGGGATTGTGGAACAACCTTGACCACGTCTCCAGTTCGCACTGCCCGTTTGGCATCCAGGCACAAGTTTCCGTTGATCAACGCTCGGCGCTTGCTGATCATCTGCCGAACTCGCGCCCAACTCAAATCCGGCAAATGATGGCGGAGTATGCGTTCCAACATCCATCCGGACTGCGCTTTCTCCACATGCCAGGTCCCAGCGACCGGTTGCGGCTGATTGCGGCCAAATCGAGATTTGTCACTGGATGATGCCATTATCCGTTCACTCGGTGAGTCGCCCGTTGCCAACCTGCCATACGTCGTTCCAGGAAATCCAAGAAACAGTCCGCGGCGATCGCTTCGCGGGCCTCGCGCATTAAACGCTGATAGTACGCCAGATTGTGAAACGACAACAGGATCGGGCCCAGCATCTCATCCGCCATAAACAAATGACGCAGATAAGCCCGGCTAAGTTGAGCATAAGGAGAGTCCAGGTCGGCGGCCAACGGGCGAGGGTCACTGCGATGGATCGCATTGCGGATCTTGAGTTCACCTTCGTCGGTAAAAGCCGATGCATTTCTTCCGTTGCGCGTCGGCATCACACAGTCGAACATGTCAACTCCACAGCGAATAGCCTCCAGGATATCCTCAGGCCGACCTACTCCCATCAGATATCTGGGCTTCTCGACAGGCATCAACGGACAAGTACCGGCCAACGTCTGATACATGTCCTGAGGTGCTTCGCCGACGCTCAACCCACCGATCGCATAGCCGAAAAAGTCCAATGCCGCCAGTTCGCGAACACAAGCTTGCCGGAGCCGGACATCCAATCCCCCTTGCACAATGGCAAACTGGACCTGCCGTTCCAATGAATGGGCATCTCGACAACGGGCGGCCCACCGCACGGACCGATGACAAGCGTCGGCGATCTGCTCACTCGAACTGGGAAGTGCCACCACATGATCCAAAACCATGGCGATGTCCGAGCCCAACTGATGCTGAATCTCCACAGCGCGTTCGGGCGTCAATTCCAGGAGGCTGCCATCGATATGCGAGCGAAACACTGCCCCGCGTTCGTCGATCTTGGTCAGTTGCGCCAAACTAAATAGCTGAAATCCGCCACTGTCAGTCAAAATTGGTCCGGACCAGCCAATAAACTGATGCAGCCCCCCCATTTGGGCAATCAGTTCGGCCCCCGGGCGCAAGGCCAAATGATAGGTATTTCCCAAAATGATCTGCGTACCGGTGGTCGCCACCTGATCAAACGTCAATCCCTTCACGGTACCGCAAGTACCCACAGCCATAAAGGCCGGCAAATCGATGACGCCGCGCGGTGTGATCAGCCGCCCCAACCGTGCGCCGCAGCGCCGGTCCACATGCAACAACTCAAACGAAAAACCTGGGTGACCCATGAAGCCACCAGGCTAATCGCCGCGCAGTTTCAAACCGAGTGCGGTCAATTTCTCGCGGACTTCGTTGAGACTGGTAATGCCGAAATTCTTGCACTCGAGCAAGTCGTCACCGGTCTTGCGGATCAAGTCGCCGATGGACGTCAGTGACAATCGCGACATGCATTTACGGGCACGGACCGACAAATTGAGGTCGGAAATCGGTCGCTCTAACAACATTTGCGCATCGGGCGTCAATGTGCCTGGATCGATCGGTTCCGGCTCAGCGCCCGACTCATTCGCAAACTGACCAACCATCAAGCCTTTGTTGGTCATCATATCGCGAATCTCATGGAGCGATGTTTCGCCGAAATTCTTGCTGGACAGCAATTCCGCTTCGCTGACTCGGGTCAAGTCGCCCAACGTCATGATCCCCATCTTTTGCAAACAGTTCCGGCTGCGAACCGACAATTGAAATTGCGAGATGGGAATCTGCAATACTGTTTGCAATCGCTTTTGGGTCCGCTCCTTTTCGTCATCCCATCGGTCGGTGCCCGACATCGCATCCGCAGTGTCGCGGCGAAACATGCGGGCTTGAGCATTCGCCGGGTGTGATTCCAGAATACGGTCAAAGCACCGCGCCGCGCGCTGGTATTGATGATAGTCCTCGTACAGGATTCCCAGATTCATCAATGCGCCGACGTGTGTCGGAAAAACAGACGCCGCGCGTTGATACATTTCCATCGCCCGGTCGTCGTTACCACGACGATCGTTTTCCAAACCGAGACCAAACAAAGCTCCCGGATGTTTTTCGTCGATCTCGACGGCCCGTTCATACAGTCGAATGACTTCATCTGGGTTCGTGCCCAACGCCGCCAGCGTGGCACCTCGTTGATAAAGATACTCGGCGGTCTGTCCGGCCGCACCAAAAACATTTTCCAAGATGGCCCATGCACCTTCAATGTCGCCACTCTGCCGTTTGGCTTCAGCAATCGCAATCTGGCAACCGTCCGCATCGTACCCGGCAAGCTTCGCAGATTCGTAACAAGCAATCGCGCGGCTGAAATTGCCCAACTCTAAATGAGCCTTGCCTTGGTAAAAAAATGCCAACGCGCCACCATCCGCGTTTTCCAAGGTCGCAACAGCTGATCGATATCGCCCCAAAAAATACTGGCAGATGCCCAGACGGACGGACGAAGCGGGCGACCGCGTCGGTTGTGCTTCGAGTTCTGCGGCCAAGTCGCGCAGCAAAGTGAATTGCGCGTACTCTTCATTGATCTTCCGCTTGATCACACCAATTTCATTGGGACCGAACGTACTGTTCGCCAACACAATATCTTTCAATTCCACGATGACCGCTTGTGACATTTTCTGGAAACACTCCTCTGGGGGTCGTACGACCGAGAACTCTGACTCGAACCCGTTATTTTGGCACATTTCCTCAGAATTGGCAACGGCCTGAAACGGGTCTCACGGTTGCCCCGGCGTGTCGAAACCATTGGATTATCAACATACAATCGCGGAATACAAGCCCGAATCGCAAGCGCGTGGACGCAGTCGTTCACTTGCTCGTGCAACGGGCTCAAATTTTCGTCAGTCCGCCATGACCCACAATACGGCAATGGGGGCCATCCCCAAAAAGGGGCCGGAACATCGCCGGTGTGATGAGATCAAGCCAAATGGACTGGTCGCGACAGGCGTCAAGCAGCAAAATGACAACGTGGCGCGACCATTAACCAATTCGAGTAACTCCGACATCGACCCGCTGTGGCAACAGTTGGCGGCGCTCATCGACGGCGAGGTGGCCGATTCTCTATCCATGCGCGGAGCTTACGCCACCGATGCCAGTATTTATCAACAACTCCCTCGCGCTGTGGCTTTCCCTAAACACGCACAAGACGTCGCCCGCATCGTCAAGTATTGCCGAGACCAGGGAATCGCCATCGTTGGCCGCGGAGCTGGTACCAGTCTGTCGGGACAGGCGATTGGACCGGGGTTGGTGGTCGATTTCTCGCGCCACATGGACCGGATTCTAACTGTCGATGCCGACGCCCGACTGGCGGTTGTTGAGCCGGGTGTCGTGCTGGATGTATTGAATACGACACTATCGAGATCGCATTTGCTGTTTGCTCCCGACCCGGCTACCGCCAGCCGAGCCACCATCGGCGGCATGATTGGGAACAATGCTTGCGGCACGCGCTCAATCGTCTATGGTCGAACCTGTGATGCCATCGAATCGCTGAAAACGGTGATGCCTGACGGCACGACGCTGACCACGGACTGGTTGGATGCCCAGGCCTGGCGACACGCCTGCCAGTTGCCAGGAGCGATTGGATCACTCTACCGATCTCTCGATGCGCTTCTAGCCGATTACGGCGACGACGTGCGGGCGAACATTCCGAACTTGCCGCGGATTGCCGCCGGATATTCCGTGAGTCGTCTAGTAAACTCTCCTGATCGCCGATCGCTGTCAGACTTGATTGTAGGTGGCGAGGGGACCCTGGCTTTGGCGACAGAAGCTACTCTCCGTTTGCGCGATTACCCTCAGGCCACACGGTTGGTGATCAGCGCGTTCTCTTCCATCGAGGCATCCCTGACCAACCTGCCCGTGGCTCTGAACAGTGAGCCCAGTGCCATCGAATTGCTCGATGACGTGTTGATCAAGGAAGCTGTTCAAAATGCTTCAACTCGCGACTTGATTGGGGCCATACTGCCTGCTGCGGAAATGGTTCCCGCAGCGATCTTAATGGTCGAATTTTTCGGCGACACTGTCGACCAGGCCGATCAGGCGGCGCGGCATTATGTCGCGCTGATGCAAAAAGCCTCACCCGGTTCTCGGCATGATGTCCTGGTCCAGCCGGAACAACAGCGTGCGGCGTGGGATGTGCGGCGCCTGGGATTGGGACTTGTTTCCAATTTGCCGGGCAAGCGGAAAGCAATCGCCCTGATCGAAGATGCGTGCCTGCCGATCGACAAACTGCCGGAATACCATCGCTTTGTTTGCGAAATGGGTCATCGCCTGGATCTGGGCGTCTCCACGTATGGACACGCTTCGGTGGGCGTCTTGCATTACAAGGTCATGCTCGATCTCCACGAAACCGACGAGCGCCGCAAGATGCGAGAGATGGCGGAATCGTGTTTTCATAAATGTACCGAGTTGGGAGGCGTTTTTTCAGGAGAACATGGGGATGGAATTGTCCGGGCAGAGTTCCTCAGTCGCCAATTTGGCCCGCGCGTTTATGAACTGTTTGTGGCCATCAAGCGATTGTTCGACCCACGCGGCCTGCTGAACCCTGGACGAAAAATCGACGCCCCCCCATTGGACAGCCTGCTGCGCTATGGCGACCGCGAAAAAGATCGCCTGACTTATTTGTCCCAGACGGCGCTGGCCAGTTCCCAGTTTCGTTATGCCGAGCAAGGCGGATTGTTGGGCGCCATTGAGCAATGCAACGGCGTGGGGGCCTGTCGCCAGGTTTTGAAAGGAACGATGTGCCCATCCTATCGAGCGACCCGCGACGAACGGGATTCCACGCGCGGTCGCGCGAATTTGTTGCGATTGGCGATTTCCGGACAACTTCATCCGCCCGGCTTGGCCAACCCCGAACTGCACGACGCGCTCGAACTTTGTCTGGCCTGCAAAGCCTGCAAGTCCGAATGCCCCAACGCGGTTGATATGGCTCGACTCAAAAGCGATGCCCTGGCAGCCCGTTGGTCGAAGCGTTCACCACCGCAGAGCGTGCTGTTTTTGGGTCGTATGCCACAACGATTGAAAACCCTGTCTCGATTTGCGCGGCTGGCGAACTGGTCCACACAATTGAAAATGACGCGCTGGTTGTTAGACAGGCGTTTTGCCATCGATCGGCGGCGCGCTTTGCCAAGACTGGCCATGCGGTCCTTTGATGTCTGGTGGGCGCACCACCAGGCACAACCACTGTCTGGAACAGAACAACCATCACATGCCCAGTCTCATCCTCCTACCGTGGCATTGTTTGTTGATGCTTGGAATCGCTACCTGGAACCAGAGATTGCCGTAGCCGCGGTGCAGTTGCTGCGGGGACTTGGAATAAAAGTCCTGGTGCCGCAGCATTTCGACGCGCTTCGTTCGCGCATATCCGTAGGTTTGTTGTCGGAAGCTCGCCAATTGGCGCAGCCCCTTTACCGGGAACTGGCTGCTTTCGTCGATCGCGGCATCCCCATCGTCTGCATCGAGCCATCGGAAGCATCGGCTTTGATCGATGACCTGCCGGATTTAGTGGAAGACGAACCAATCGCGCGACGCGTCGCGGCCAAAACCTTTTTGATCGACGATTTCATTGCTGACACCGTGCGACGAGGTTTAGCGCGGCTCGAACCGGTGGTAGAGTATGCTGGCCGGCGCGTCGTGGTCCATCCTCACTGCCATCAGCGGGCTTTGTTTACAGCGCGAAGTCCGATTGACATTTTAGCCCAGGCTGGGGTTGCGGCCGAGTTATCTGACCTTGGCTGCTGCGGTATGGCAGGCTCGTTTGGTTACACCCACTTTGACGTTTCGGTAGCCATCGCGGCTCAGCGATTTATCCCGACCCTCACATCTGCGGACCCAGGCCAAACCGTGTTTGTCACTACTGGAACATCCTGTCGGCAGCAGTCACGCGATTTGATTGGCATTCGAAGTCGTCACTGGCTGGAGCTTGTCACCGCACAGCCCATCGTATAACGAGGCAAATTAGCAGCCTTCATGTGACATGACGATCGTTCGGTTTCATCCGGAATTCAACGTCAGGGTTTATGTTGTAATTCGTTGAGGACTTGTAATGTGAACCTCGGTCATTCATCGACCAAGAGTGCTCAGCCACGGATCGGCACGGATCGACGAGGATTGGGGCAGTTCAAGTTTCAGGTGAAAATCAGGGATCAGGCCGCGATCACTTGCGTGAAGAAATCATGGGATCGATCCAAGGGTAACCTGTTAAAACCACCGACGATTGGCTAAGCAGTCGTCGAGCGCAACTCTTTGTAGGGGAGAGAGGACAAGAATCACGGTGCCCTTTTTATCAGCCCACTCGACGGGCGTAGCGTGTAACCAAGTTGGATGCCTGGGCCGCTATTCCGGTGGAGGGGTGATCCACTTCGGCGTTGGAATGGCGCGCGATCGTGCAATCAACATCAACACGCCTG